>CABUBS010000063.1 GCA_902489855.1 uncultured Collinsella sp. | reverse complement strand
CCTGTCGCCCGATCGCGCCCGTGCCGCGCTGCTCCTTATCCCTCGTGCGCCGCACGGGGAGGCTGCGGCGCTTGGGACGAGGCTACCCCCGAGGTTCATGCGGGTAAGTACCGGAAGCTGACCAAAAGCTTGCCCGATTTCCGACAAATTGGGTTCATATGGAACAATCAAATAAAACCGCAGGTAAAAGATGGTGAAATAAGGACACCAGAGGTCCCTGTCTCCACAATTGGACTGTTTTTCAGACGATTCTCCACAGCTAAAACAGGCATCGACACCCTTGTATCGAACAAGATAACCGCGTTATACTAGCCAACACACAAGCGGGCATCGCCAAGTGGTAAGGCATCAGCTTCCCAAGCTGACACTCGCGGGTTCGAGTCCCGTTGCCCGCTCCAGCTAGAAGCACAAGCACGGCACCATCACGGTGCCGTGCTATTTTCAATAAAGCGCCGGGACTCGAACCCGCCAGGGTGCGAGCGTAAAACAAACGCGAAGCGTTTGTAGCGAGTAAGCTACGGGCATCAACCTAACATTTTGAGATTGTGGAGACAGGGACCTGGCGCCTGAAGCCGGTGCGGATTTGCGAAGCAAATACGCGGACGTCCCGTTGCCCGCTCCATCGAGCGCGGGAGACCTTGGGACGGCCAATTCAACAAAGTCTTCCCCATCGTCTCCGTGAATCCGAGGAGATCGACCGTAGCCGGTGCGGATTTGCGAAGCAAATACGCGGACGTCCCGTTGCCCGCTCCAATCTCAAAATGTTAGGTTGATGCCCGTAGCTCATACGGGCACCTGCGCACGGTACAATAGTCGAGTTACGACCAACGTGCCAATAACCAAAAAGGAGCCGCTATGATCGATCGCTATACCCGCCCGGAGATGGGACACATCTTCTCCCTCGAGAACAAGTACGCCATTTGGCAGGAGATCGAGGTCCTGGCCTGCGAGGCCCAGGCGGAGCTCGGCAAGATCGGTATTTCCAAAGACGAAGCCCAGTGGATTCGCGACCACGCCAACTTCGAGAAGGCAAAGGTCGACGAGATCGAGGAAGTCACGCGCCACGACGTCATCGCCTTCCTGACCAACATGAAGGAGTATATCGATGCCGACGTTCCCGAGGGCGAGCCCAAGCCCAGCCGCTGGGTTCACTACGGCATGACCAGCTCCGACCTGGGTGATACGGCTCTGTGCTATCAGCTCACTCAGGCTTGCGACCTTATCATCGAGGACGTCAAGAAGCTCGGCGAGATCTGCAAGCGTCGCGCCTTCGAGGAGCGCAACACGCTCTGCGCCGGCCGTACTCATGGCATCCATGCCGAGCCGATGACCTTCGGTATGAAGTTTGGCTCTTGGGCCTGGGAGCTCAAGCGCGATCTGGACCGTCTTGAGGACGCCCGTAAGAACGTTGCTTTCGGTGCCATCTCGGGCGCTGTCGGCACGTACAGCTCCATCGAGCCGTTTGTCGAGGAGTATGTCTGCGAGCACTTAGGTCTGGTTCATGATCCGCTGTCCACGCAGGTCATCAGCCGCGACCACCACGCCTATCTTGCCGGTGTGCTCGCTACCACGGCAGCTACCTGCGAGCGCATTGCGACCGAGGTTCGCAACCTGCAGAAGACCGATACGCTCGAGGCCGAGGAGCCGTTCCGCAAGGGACAAAAGGGCAGCTCCGCCATGCCGCACAAGCGCAACCCCATCACCATGGAGAAGGTCTGCGGGCTGTCGCGCGTCGTGAAGTCCAACGCTCAGGTCGCTTTTGACAACGTTGCCCTGTGGCACGAGCGCGACATTTCGCACTCCTCTGCCGAGCGCGTCGCCCAGGCCGATAGCTTCATCGCCCTTGACCACATGTTCCAGTGCCTCATTCGCGTTATCGATGGCCTGCAGCTGTATCCGGCGCGCATGATGGCCAATCTCAACAAGACCCGCGGCCTCATCTTCTCTTCCAAGGTGCTGTTGGCTCTCGTCGACACGGGTATTACCCGCGAGGACGCTTACGCCATCGTGCAGGAGAACGCTATGGCAACCTGGCACGAGGTGCAGGATTGCGTCTCCGGTCCCACCTTTAAGGAGCGCCTCGAGGCGGATCCGCGCTGCACCGTCAGCCAGGAGAAGCTCGACGAGATCTTCGATCCGTGGGACTTCCTCACCCGTATCGACACGGTCTTTGATCGTCTGGAGCAGCTGAGCTTCGAGTAGGTTCGGGCATAACGTTAGCTTTTTAGGGCGCTTTGCTGGTAATGTGTGTTGCCGGCAAAGCGCCTCGTTGCATTTAGGGAAAGACGGGGATAATAGTCGTCTCGAATAACATTCTGAGAGGGGATCGCATGATTTCGTTTGATTACAAGCCTCAGGGCGTGTGTGCTCGCAATATTCACCTTGACCTTTCCGATGACGGCAACAAGGTGATAGGCGTTGAGTTTACCGGTGGCTGCGACGGCAATCTCAAGGCAATCTCCAAGCTGGTCGAGGGCGCTCCTGCCGACCGTGTGATCGAGGTTCTTGCCGGCAATACCTGCGGCATGAAGAAGACCTCTTGCGCCGATCAGCTTACGCGCGCTATCGAGGCCGCCCGCGCCGAGATCGCCTAATGGGTATCGCCGACCACATCAAGAACGGAATATCGCGCCGCGGCTTTGTGCTCGGTGGAGCTGCCGCGGGCGCTGCCACGGTGCTTGCCGGATGTTCGAAAAAAACAGGCACCAGTGATGATGCCGCTGGCGAGCCGCAGGTTATCAAGGACGATTCCAAGATCATCTCGATTACGGATGAGTACGAGGCAGTCGACATCGATCTTGAGCCGGTGGCATCGTGGACGCTGCCGCTGGGCACATTGCTGTACTACTGCGAGGGTGACTATGCTGCGGCAATGATGGCGCCCGCATCGGCACTGCACGCCAACACACTCGGTGTGCTCAACCTGGGCGATGGCTCACTTACCACATTAATTGAGGATCCTATCGAGGGCACGGGATATGCTTTTTACGATGTCCGTGCCGGCGATGGCGTGTTTGCGTGGGTTGAGATGAACTTTGCCAATTCATCGTGGAAGCTCTACGCTCAAAATCTGTCGGGCGCTTCGCTCTCTGGCGACGTGGTTGAGCTCGATCGAGGTGGCAAGGACTACGATCCGCCACTGTTTACGGCGTTCGGGTCATCAGTCATCTGGTATAAAATGCCTTCGGCAGGCGGCAATAAAACGAGTAACGATTCGTTTTGCTATCGTCGCTCGCTTGATGAATCTAAGGCCGAGACAATTTGGAAATCGACGGGCCGCTTTGCGTCGGCCCCACGCGCGAGCGACGGCATTTTGACCATCTCGCCGCGTGTCCGCAACGACGAGGGCGTCTACTACGGCATAACAGCAATCGATCTGACCGATGGCAACAACACCAAACGTGCCCAGCTAGTCCTTCCCTCGTCAGTTTCGCCTTTCGAGGCCGTATATATGGGCGATACCTTCGTGTTTTCTATCGAGGCGGCCTATAGTGGCGTGGGCAGCCTGGGCAATATGGGCACGTATATCGGTAATGAGGGAGGGCCGTACCTCTTCCTGTCACGCGAGCCGCTCGCATGTGCGGCTGGCAAGAAGAATAAATACCTTGTTAAGGTACAGGCGTCGCATTTCCTGATCGACACCTCTGCCAAGACCTATGGCTCGCTGCTGTCGCCCGACCGCGCTTTGGAGTATGGCGATTATCCAGCTACGGCGGGAAAATCGGACTCATTCCTTACGTACGCCACGGTGCGCAACAGCCAGGGTATACCCGAGACGGTCACCGCACGCCTATTCTCTCTTTAAGCTTAGAGGGGTTAAAAAGGCGCCAACAGGGGAATAAACGCGTTGTAATTGTGAGTACCGCCCGCCGAGCTGCCGCGTCATAGCGGCATCCGGCGGGCTCAGGTGCGTTAAAATGGGCTTGTTCTTAGCTAATTGAGACAGGGGGGCCGTGTTATGGCTTCAGATGCAAAAAAGATTCTGCTGGTCGAGGATGAGAAGGCAATCCGTGACGCCGTCGCTGCCTATCTCGAGCGCGAAGGCTACTGGGTTGTGGGCGTCGGCGACGGCCAGTCCGCTATCGAGGAGTTCGAGAAGCATCAGTTCGACCTGGTCGTGCTCGACCTTATGCTCCCCAAGATCCCTGGTGAGCGCGTTTGCCGCACCATTCGTGATACCTCGGATGTCCCCATCATCATGCTGACGGCTAAGGGCGAGATCGAGGACCGTATTATCGGTCTTGAGCTCGGCGCCGACGACTATCTGATTAAGCCGTTCTCGCCGCGCGAGCTCGTCGCCCGCGTTCGCGCTCTGTTCCGCCGTGCCCATCAGGCCGACGAGCCCGCCGTCGAGGTGCTCGACTTCGGCGATCTGGTCATCGATATTTCGGGCCACAAGATCTTGGTCGAGGGCAAGGAAGTCGATCTGACGGCTTCCGAGTTCAAGCTGCTCACCACGCTTGCCCGTCATCCCGGCCGTGTGTATAACCGCATGGAGCTGGTCGAGAAAGTGCTCGGGTATGACTTTGAGGGTTACGAGCGCACCATCGACAGCCACGTGAAGAACCTTCGCGCCAAGCTGGGCGATGATCCCAAGAAGCCCAAGTGGCTCTACACCGTCCATGGTGTTGGCTATCGCTTCGAGGCTCCGGCCAAGACCGATAAGTCGGACGAGAAATAGGGAAATCACATATGACACCTGCGCGCTTTGAAATCGGACAAAAGCACAAGCAGGAGAGCGAGGCGGGTTCCAAGGCTAGTTGGAACACGCCTCGTTCCGATTCACGGCCAACGATGAGCTATCCCTCGCGCATGGCACTTGCTTTTGCCCTGACATCGCTCATGACAGTATTGGTGCTGGTGGGCGTTGTCTCTGTTGTGTGGGGCACGGTCTTTTCGGATTACACACGCTCCAATATCGTCGAAATCGCAAATTCCGCTGCCGAGAAGTTGGCGACCTCATATGAGGAAAACGGCTCTTGGACCGCGGGAGAACTGCGCACGGTCGCAACGTCGAGTTTGGTTTCCGACGATCTGGGCATGCAGGTCGTCAATAAAAAGGGCGTAATCGTTTATGACGATTCCTGGCCCTCGGCAAGCGCTACCGCCGATGTACGCGAAAACCAGGCTACGACCGACGACACGGGCGGCAAGAGGGCATCGCATAGCCCGGTCTCGTCTGCTCCAACCGACTCCGATAGCGTTGCTAACGTCGAGATTGTAACGTCTTCCGGCGAGCATGTCGGACAGGTAAAGCTGTGGGCCATCGGCTCCGACGCTCTGCTCACCAAGGCGGACTCTGCGTTTAGGGAGAAGACCTTTAACGCCATGGCCCTCGCCGCGGTTGTTGCAATCTGCATTTCGGTCGTTATCGGATCGCTCGTGTCGCGCATGCTCACCAAGCCGATTCATCGCATCACCAGTACCGCAAAGCAAATCCGTGACGGCGACCTGTCGGCTCGCACGGGACTGCGCGGTGATGACGAGATCGATCAGCTGGGAGAGACTTTCGACGAGATGGCCACCTCACTCGAGAAAGATATGAAACACGAGAAGCGCCTGACCTCAGACGTTGCACACGAGCTTCGCACGCCGCTTATGGCCATGCTCGCAACGGTCGAGGCCATGCAGGATGGCGTGTATCCCACCGACGATGAGCACTTGGAGACCGTTGCTTCCGAGACGCGTCGCCTGGCTCGCCTGGTGCAGCAGATGCTCGACCTGTCGCGCATGGAAAACAGCACGGCGCCGCTCAACCTTGAGCCGGTGGACATGGTTCCTTTCGTGCGTTCCATCGTCAATGCCCAGGAGCGCCTGTTCGTCGACCGCGATCTGCGCCTGCGTTTTGCGGACGAGACCCAGGGTCACGACGATGTCGTCGAGGCCGATCCCGACATGATCACGCAATGTGTTATCAACCTCATGAGCAACGCCATGCGCTACACCCCCGAGGGCGGTTGGGTCGTGGTGTCGGTGCTCAGTGACCGCAAGCACGTCAGCATTGCCGTTTCTGATACTGGCATCGGTATTGCCAAGGACGATCTGTCGCGCATCTTCGGGCGGTTTTGGCGCGCCGATGCCAGCCGCGCCCGCGAAGCTGGCGGCCTGGGCGTTGGCCTCGCCGTGACCAAGCAGATCGTCGAGCGTCACCATGGCTACATATCCGTGGAGTCGGAGCTTGGAAAGGGTACGACTTTTACAATTCATCTGCCCCGCGAGCACACGGCGGACGCGGCATCTACTACAATGGAGCACTAGCTTTTCGCTATTCGGTGAAGGAGGGGCCGCGTCCCTGCCGCTCCGAGTTTGCGAAAACATGCGGGAAAGAACCCGCATTTCTGTCGTATTTAGGTAAGGAGTGACTCACGTGACAACGATGGAGCGTCGTCCGGATTCCCGTGGCAAGGTTCGTGATATTTACGATGCCGGTGAAAACCTGCTGATGGTCGCCACCGACCGCATTTCTGCGTTCGACTTCATTCTTCCCGACGAGATTCCGTTTAAGGGAGAGGTGCTCAACCGCATCTCGGCATTCTGGTTCGATAAGTTTGCCGACATCGTCCCCAACCATCTCGTTTCCATCGACCCGGCGGATTTCCCCGAGGAGTTTGCTGAGTATCGTGACTACCTCGCTGGCCGCGCCATGCTGGTTAAGAAGGCCCAGACGATTCCTATCGAGTGCATCGTCCGCGGCTATCTGACCGGTTCGGGCAAGAAGACCTACGACGAGAACGGCACCGTCTGCGGCATCCAGCTGCCTGAGGGCCTGACCGAGGCTTCCAAGCTTCCCGAGCCGTTGTTCACGCCGTCCACGAAGGCCGAGATCGGTGACCACGACGAGAACATCTCGTTCGAGCGTTGCTGCGAGATCGTGGGCGAGGACATCGCCACGCAGATTCGTGACCTTTCCCTCAAGATCTACAAGGCCGCTGCCGAGTACGCCGCGACCCGTGGCATCATCATTGCCGACACCAAGTTCGAGTTTGGTGTCATCGATGGCAAGGTCACGCTGATCGACGAGTGCCTCACGCCCGACTCCAGCCGTTTCTGGCCTGCTGCCAGCTACGAGGAGGGCAAGATCCAGCCTAGCTACGACAAGCAATTCGTCCGCAATTGGCTCAAGGCCAACTGGGATATGACGGGGGAGACCCCGCACCTGCCCGCCGAGGTCATCGATGGCACGTCCGAGCGCTATCGCGAGGCCTTCCAGATCATCACGGGCTCCCAGTTCACAAGCATGAAGGAGAACGCATAAGTGAGTACCCGTAGCGCCACGAACAAGCGCACGCAATCCCACGAAGTTACCGGGGTTGCGCGCAAGTCTGCCGCATCTGCTAAGCCCGCCCGCCAAGCAGCGAGCTCCGTTCGCGTCGTGCCGGCTTCGTCTAAGGCACGCCGCAAAGAGCTCGAGAAGGGCGAGAACCTCGAGGGCCTCTCTAAAGAGGAGAAGCGCGCCCGCAAGGCTAAGCAGCGCGCCAAGGAGGACCGCATCTATACGGTGTCGAATATCCTCCTCAAGCAGGACGAGGACTACACCAAGCGCCGTCGCATCTGGTGGATTGTGCTCGCCATTGGCATGGTGCTCGTCGTGGCAATTTGGGCCTCGCTGTACTTCGCTCCCGCTGGCATGGTGTCCAGCCCTGTCCAGATGGTCGGCATCGTTTTGTCCTATGTCATCATCCTAGGTGACTTTATCTACGACTTCGCTCGTATTCGTCCCTTGCGCAACATGTACCGCGCGCAGGCCGAGGGCATGTCCGAGAACAAGCTCAACGCTCTTATCGAGCGCGCAGCTGCCGAGGAGGACAAGAAGGACTCCAAGAAGAAGTAGCGTTTGCATACATACTTATCGCTAAGATATAAGGCGCGTCGTTTTTGCGGCGCGCCTTTTTACTGTTCTATAGATAGATGGAGTGGCACATGATTCGAGCTGCCCTGACGGTCGAAGAGGCCCTGGAGGGTATGAAGTCCCTGGAGCCCAAGATTAAAAACTATGCGCGCCTGGTTGTCCGCAAGGGCGTAAACGTTAAGCCCGGCCAGGAAGTCGTCGTTCAGTCTCCGGTTGAGTGCGTGCCGTTTGCGCGCGTGGTGGTCGCGGAGGCCTATGCTGCCGGCGCCGGCCACGTGACGGTCATCTGGGCCGATGATGCCGTGACGAGGCTCACGTACGAGCATGTCGAGAAAAGCTATTTTGAGCAGACGCCCGAGTGGAAGCGCCTGCAGCTGGATTCCCTGGCCCAGGACGGTGCCTGCTTTATCTATATCGAGGGTGCGGACCCCGCCGCCCTTAAGGGCATCGATCCCGCTAAGCCCGCTGCAGCTTCTAAGGCAAAGAACACGCAGTGCAAAGTTTTCCGCCGTGGACTGGATTACAACATCAATCCGTGGTGCATCGCCGGCGCTCCGGTCGTGGCTTGGGCGCGCGAGGTGTTCCCGGGAGACGCCGATGAGGTTGCAATCTATAAGCTGTGGAATGCGATTCTGCACACCGCTCGCGCCGATGGCCAGGACCCAGAGAGCGACTGGGAGCTCCATGACGCCGCATTCGAAAAGAACCTGCGTTTCCTGAACGGCAATCGTTTCGACTGCCTGCATTACACCGCGGCAAATGGAACCGATCTGACGATTGGCATGACGAAGGGTCACGAGTGGGCCGGCGGCAAGGGCAAGACGCCCGATGGGCACCCCTTCTTCCCCAACATTCCCACCGAGGAAGTCTTCACTTCGCCCGATCGCATGCGCGCCGACGGTATCGTGTACTCGGCCATGCCGCTCATCCACCACGGCAATAAAGTCGACGATTTTTGGATTAAGTTCGAGGGCGGCCGCGTGGTGGACTACGACGCCCGCGTGGGCAAGGCAACGCTCGCAAGTATCATCGATACTGACGAGGGCGCTGCTCACCTGGGAGAGGTCGCGCTCATTTCCAAGAACACGCCGATCCGCGAAAGTGGTGTTCTGTTCTACGATACGCTCTATGACGAGAACGCTAGCTGCCATCTCGCGCTAGGTGTCGGTTTCCCCGAATGCATCGAGGGTGGGTACGACATGTCCAAGGAGGAGCTCCTGGAGCATGGTGTTAACGTCTCGAGCACGCACGTCGATTTTATGATCGGCACGGACGACATCGATATTACGGGCATTACGCCTGATGGACGTGAAGTTGTGATTTTCCAGAACGGCCAATGGAGTTGGGAATAGTCCCAGACCGTGGTACAATGCCACCCGCGGGCCGTTAGCTCAGCTGGCAGAGCAGGGGACTTTTAATCCCAAGGTCCAGGGTTCGAACCCCTGACGGCCCACCCAAAGATTGTTGAGACGGTCAACTTCGGTTGGCCGTCTTTTTTGTTGCCGGTGCACGGGTTCGAACCCGTCGGGGCGCGGAGCGCCGCAGCGGCCGCCTGCGGAGCAGGCTGAACCCCCGACGGCCCACCCAACGAAAGGAAAACAAAATGAAAACAGATAGATACGGAATTAGCGGCAGCACATTAAAGATAATAGCGGCCATTTCGATGGTTCTCGATCATGTAAGCAGGATCGTCCTGACCAATGGAATCATGACTCACGCATCGTACAATCAGATATCAGACGAGCAGTGGGCGATTCTAAGCGAGGCTTCGGATGTGCTTCATGTTCTTGGCAGAATTGCATTTCCCTTATTTTGCTTTTTGATAGTTGAGGGATTTTTGCATACTCATGACATAAAGAAGTACCTGCGAAATATGCTTGTCTTCGCAATCATTGCGGAGCCCATATACGATTTCGTTCAAACCGGGCAACTATTCGACCTTCGGCAACAAAATGTTATGTGTGAGCTCCTGCTTTCCTTGGTCTTTTTGATTATTCTGGAAAAGATACAAAGTCTTTCAAAATGGAAGAGGCACATCGCAGAATTTGCTCTGATTGTTTTGATAGCACTGGCAGCTGAATACACTAAACTAGATGGCGGCGTGTATGGCATTCTGCTTGTGGCTGCATTCTATTTATTCCACGACAGCAAGGCCAAGATGTTCTTTGCTGCAGTATGCGTAGTGCTCCTTTCGTCATGCCATATAGTTGGCGGCGGATTTGAGTTTGCTACAGCTAATGTATTTAATCCTGATGTTGCTGCCGCGGTCGTTTCGTTGCTGCTTATCAATCTTTATAATGGCAAGCGAGGGCTGAAGCTGAAATACTTCTTCTACGTTTTCTATCCGGCACATCTTGCTCTGCTTTATGGTGTCTCACTTATTGTTTTGAACTGTCTTTAATAACTCTCAAACAAGTCTCTGAAAGCAGAAACAAATTGGCCCTAAGACTGCTTGTGAGTTTCCGGAAGACCTGAGAGATGCGAGGATAGGCAACGAGGGCTGCAGAAAGATGCATCTCAGTTCTCTGGCGAATCGCACGTATCTGTATGAGGATCACTTGCACACACTCATTAATAACAGTGATAAACACGGCAGATCTTCAAAACATGAGGCCGCGGAGGTCGAACGGTGCTTCGAAAGCATGAATGGCAGCGAGAAAATGAGTTCGGAAGCGCCCTCTGGATGCTCCAGCATAGAAAAGAAAGCGATCGACTCCGGTTGGTCGCTTTTTTTGTTGCCGCGCCACGGGTTCGAACCCGAACTTCTCTATATATAAGAACGCTTGGCGAACAAAACCTGCCTTTTACCGACGGGAAACAAATAGCTGATGCTTTTGGAGTAAAGTGGCGCTCCAGAGATGACCGATGCCTTAACACCTATAAACCAGCTGGTCATCGCCAATATCAGAAGCTGCTGCTTCGAATACGGCCTCAGTGAAGCAACTGAGGGTTCTATTCATTTGTGAACAAAATATGGAGTGCTGGATTCCCGCCCACGGGGCCCCTCCGGTCTGGCAATATATCTCCTTGCCGCGCGGCCCGGTCGGACCGGATGAGCCGCG
>CABUBS010000062.1 GCA_902489855.1 uncultured Collinsella sp. | reverse complement strand
CCTATGACGTTCTGATTCGTAGTCAGACCCTCTATCCAGCTGAGGTAACGCCGCAACGCACGGATTATTATGCACGCGAGTCCCCGATGGGTCAAGCGACAATTTGGAAAATTTTTACGAAGTGATGATTAAGTCGCCCGCGCCTCGACCGAGGTTCGAATCCATGTGATGTCGCCATAAAAGAAAAGCCCCCGTTGCCGGAGGCTTTCAAGTTCAATTGGTGCGGCGTATAGGATTCGAACCTATGACGTTCTGATTCGTAGTCAGACCCTCTATCCAGCTGAGGTAACGCCGCAGCGCAAGACATATAAAACCACTTTAGTTCATTAGAGTCAAGCACAATCTCAAACTTTTTTCTCCAGGCAGATATTTGTCACGCTGCGCCGCGGGCACCAACGCTTCCCGTACGATCGATTGGCTTTTCAATCACATCGAACCCGGCGCCAAGCTCCCCCAAGAGCGACCGCACCCGCTGGGCACAATCGTAGTCGGCAAACGAGATGCTCAACATTCGAGCCACCTGGTTAGAAGTTCCAACGCCATAGAAGTGCTCAAGGGCAACAAGCCCCTCATACGCTACAAACGTCTCGACCACATGCGGCGACTCCTCATAGCACCATTGCGTCAATGGTCCCTCGCTCGTCTGCCGAACCACCAGGCCACCCATACCAGACGGCTCGCACGTTACCAGCAGGTACTCACCGCCTTCATCGCTCTCGAACATAACTACCCGCTCATCGAACAACTCCATTGCATCCCCTTTCTCCCGCTCTTATCTAGCAAAAGCATAGCAGGTAGATAGCTGTATACAGAACGTTTGTTCGTGTATTTTCTATTGAGCTGTCCGCACGACATGGTATGGGCCTGCGCACAAAATAGGGCGCCCCAGACAGGAGCGCCCCATCAAATCGCTTATGTAGCTTGCCTACGCGACCGGCTCGATCTTCTCGAGGCCGCCCATGTAGGGACGCAGAACCTCGGGGATCGTGATGGTGCCGTCGGCGTTCTGGTAGTTCTCCAGAATGGCGGCCATCGTGCGGCCAGCCGGCAGACCGGAGCCGTTGAGGGTATGCAGGTAGCGCGAACCCTTGAAGTTCTCGGGGTCGCGATACTTGATATTGGCGCGACGAGCCTGGAAGTCGCCGCAGTTGGAGCAGGAGCTGATCTCCTTGTAGGCGTTGTAGCTCGGCAGCCAAACCTCGACGTCGTAGGTCTGACGAGCAGAGAAGCCCAGATCGCCGGTGCACAGGCTAATCACACGATACGGAAGGCCCAGCTGCTGCAGCAGGTACTCGGCCTCGGCGGTCATGCTCTCGAGCTCCTCGTCGGACTCCTCCGGCTTAGCGAACTTGACCATCTCGACCTTGTCGAACTCGTGCTGGCGGATGATGCCGCGGGTGTCGCGACCAGCGGAACCGGCTTCCTCACGGAAGCAAGGAGTGAAGGCGGTGTAGCGGCGCGGCAGGGTGTCGGCGTCCAGAACCTCGCCGGCGTGCAAGTTGGTGAGCACGACCTCGGCGGTGGGGATCAGGAAGTTGTCGCCCGAGACGTGATAGGCGTCGTCCTCGAACTTGGGGAGCTGGCCCGTGCCAAACATGGTCTGACGCTTGACGACGATGGGCGGCCACCACTCCTTAAAGCCACGGCTGGTGTGCGTGTCCAGGAAGAAGTTGATGAGAGCGCGCTCCAGGCGAGCGCCGGCGCCACCGAGAACGGTGAAGCGGCTGCCGGAGAGCTTGTTGCCGCGCTCGAAATCGAGGATGTCGAGGTCGGTGCCCAGGTCCCAGTGCGGCTTAAAGTCGAAGTCGAACTCGCGCGGGGTGCCCCAGCGGCGACGCTCGATGTTCTCGTCCTCGTCCTTGCCAAGCGGGGTGGCCTCGCACGGGATGTTGGGCAGGTGAGCCATGAAGTCGTACTGCTCCTGCTCGAGGGCGGTACGACGCTCGGCCAGACCGTCGATCTTCTCGTTGACGGCGCGCACGGCCTCCTTGGCGGCCTCGGCCTCGTCCTTCTTGCCCTCCTTCATCAGGGCGCCGATCTTCTTGGACTCGGCGTTACGCGTGGCCTGGAGCTCCTCGACCTCGGTGATGACGGCACGGCGCTCGTCGTCGAGCTCAAAGAACTTCTCGCGGTCCCAAGACGTCTGGCGATTGGCCATGGCGGCGTCGATGGCATCGGGGTTCTCGCGAACAAACTTGATATCAAGCATTAGATCCTCCGGCGATATACATTCCGTTTAGGTTGCAACCTTGTACATGTATGGGCAAGTATATACTTATGAGCGTTTACGACCCAACTCAACTACGCAAGAAGGCACCCAATGGACGCAGTTTTTTCCTTTTTGTTTGGCACCCGCACCGGTTTTGCCATCCTTTTCGCCGGCGGCATCCTGCTATTTGCGATTCTTGCCTTTGTAATGGAGAAGCGCACCCATAAGATGTACGTCGACCGCGGTCCCAAATCCGAGGACGAGGAAGACAGCTTCTGGGACTAACCTGCCAAAAAGGGACAGGTTTATTCTGGTCGGTTTTATCTGGGCAAATGTAAGCGCCCCGCAACTGGAATTGAGCCAGTTGCGGGGCGCTTTTCGCTCAAGGGACAAAACCGCAGGAAAAACCTGCCAAAATAAACCTGTCCCTTTTTGGTCGGTTTTTACTGGAGGGTGGCGTCGATGGCCTTGACCAGGGCGCTGCGCATGCCAGCGTCCTCGAGTGCGACGACGCCCTTGATGGTGGCGCCACCAGGCGAGCACACGGCGTCCTTCATTGCGGCGGGATGCTGACCGGTTGCCAGCTGCAGCTTTGCCGTGCCCAGCACCATCTGGCTCACGATGCGATAGGCATCGACGCGCGGAATACCGTGCTTAACGGCCGCATCGCCCAGGGCCTCGATTGCCATGGCGACAAACGCCGGAGCGCAACCACCCACCGTGCCGCCCACAAACAGCAGGCTTGTGTCGAGCTCGACGACAGCGCCAAGCTTACCGAGCAGGTCGAGCACCACAGCACGCTGCTCGTCGTTAAGCGTCGAAGCCTTCTCGCAGGCGATGACGCCCTCGCCTACCGAAACCGGCGTGTTGGGCACCGTCGAGATATGCGCGACGCCCGGCAGGACCTGCTCCCACTTGGCACTGTCCCAGGTCCAGGCAACCGACAGAACGACCTTTTTGGCAAGAGCATCCTTGAGCGGGGCGAATACCTTCTCGATCATGTACGGTTTGACCGCAGCGACCACGATATCGGATGCGGCGACAACCTCGGCGGCATCGTGGCAGGCGACCATGCCGCGCGCCTCGCAGCGCTCAACCAGCGCGTCGTAGCGACCCGCGCAGGCGCACATGTCGCTCGCAGCTACACCGGCAGCGATCCAGCCATCGGCCATAGCGCTCGCCATATTGCCAAAACCGACAAATCCAATCTTCATATCTCATAGTCCTTTCAGACACATTCCTCAAAACGAAAGGTATTGTCCCACGCCATTGTTTCGTATTGCCGACCTATTTGTGATACGGCTCGCCACGACTGATCTTGCAGGCACGGTAAATCTGCTCTAGCAGCACCACACGCGCCAGGTTATGCGGCAAGGTAATGCGTCCAAAGCTGAGCATCTCGTCGGCGCGGGCGCGCACCTCATCACTCACGCCGTCCGAACCGCCGATTACAAAGGCAATGTCGCTGCTGCCTCGCAGCATAAGATCGTCGAGCCTCGCCGAAAACTCCTCGCTCGAGCGCTCCTTGCCCTCGATAGCCAGCAGGATCAAATGCGCTCGAGATGGCAAGTCGGCAAGAATCGCCGCCCCCTCCTTGTCGCGCGCGGCATCCACGCCGCCCGCCTTAGCCGGGTCGATATCGGCCACCTCGCGGATATCCACCTTGGCATAGGCACCTAGGCGCTTGGTGTACTCAGCGCACGCGTCCTTCCAAAAGCGCTCCTTGAGCTTACCGACGCAAACGACGGTGTATTTCACGCGCGTCTACTCCTTCGAATCGTTTTGAACTTTGCCGGCGGCCAGCATCTGCTCGAACATCGAGGCCGACTGCGAAAAGTCGCTCGGCAGCACGACCGTCGAGGTTTTACCCGTGCGAGCGAACTCCGTCATCATCTCGGACCACTGCGTAAACATGAACAGTTGGTTGGCCTCGTCATTGCCGACACCCGTCTCCTGGATGATCTCGAGCGAATCTTTGATACCCAGCGCGATGGCCTTGCGCTGGTTGGCGATGCCCTCGCCCGCCTTTTCCATAGCCTCGGCCTCGGCGGTCGCCTCGGTGACGCGCTTGATGCGGTCGGCCTCGGCGAGCTCCTGTGCCGCAGCGCGCTTGCGCTGGGCGGCGTTGATGTCGTTCATGGAGTTCTCAACCTCGGTCGGCAGTGCGATTTTGGTGATGAGCGTCGACACGAGGGTGAAGCCGTAGGCGGCCATCTGCTCGGAAACGGTAGCGTTGACATCCTTGGCGATGTCATCCTTCTTGGCAAAGACCTCATCGAGTGTGTAGACGGGGATGGAGGAGCGCAGGGCGTCGGTGATGAAGTCGCGCATCTGGTCGACGGGCTCCTGCAGCATATAGTAGCTCTTGTAGATGCCCGAATCTGCCGGGCCGGCGCCCATGTCATAGCTCACGTGGTACTGAGCGGAGACCTCAAGGCCAATGGTCACGTTGTCCTGGGTCTTAACGTCGATGCCAAAACCATTTTTCATGGTGCGCAGACTCACCGTGGCGGCCTTGCGGTCAATCACGGGCACCTTCACGTGGAAGCCCGCGTTGACGATACGATTGAACTTACCCAAGCGCTCGATGATCACAGCGTGCTGCTGCTCAACGACGTAGCAGGCGTTGGGGAGCAGCAACAACAGGATGATGATGGGAATCAAAAGGCTGGTAAGGGCGGCGATGATACCGGAAAACAGCATGGTCTCTCCTCTGATAGGCACACGTTGGCATTAGGATACCCGTCCAAGGAGATCGTGCATAACAAAAAAGCTCCCATTGCTGGGAGCTCTTTCAATCCATGGTGCGGGCGAAAGGACGTCCGCGTATCCGCTTCGCGGATCCGCACCGGCATCGGCCGCCTGCCGGCGTCCTCGCCAGCTCGCTAAAAACGCTCCGCGTTTTCTTTACGCTCGCTCCTTCACAGGTTCAAGTCCCTGCGACGGGCCCATAACAAAAAAGCTCCCATTGCTGGGAGCTCTTTCAATCAATGGTGCGGGCGAAAGGACTTGAACCTTCATGGGGTTGCCCCCATACGGACCTGAACCGTACGCGTCTGCCAATTCCGCCACGCCCGCGTGCAGGAATTAGAATAACGGAGCGCCACCGCGAACGCAAGAACTATTTTTGAAAAAGTTTGCAGGCATTTTCCCAAGCGGCATGCGCGATTGTTTCGGCGTCCTCACCAGTGCGATCGACACGGTCGTTAACCAGCGCGTTTGCCGTAATGGAGATCATTGCTGGCTCGCATTCAAGACCGCGAATGGGCTCCGGCGCCATATACGGGCAATCCGTCTCGAACAAAATGCGGTCGAGCGGGGTCGCCGCAAATGCCTCGCGCACGTCGTCGTTGCGCTTAAAGGTGGCCGCACCACCATAGGCGATATAGCAGCCCAGCTCCACAAAGCGCTCCATCGTGGCGCGGTCCTCGCCAAAGCAGTGCAGCACGCAACCGGCCTGAGGCACACCCACCTCGCGCAGCACGTTGTACGCATCCATATGCGAGGTGCGCTCCCCATCCGAGTCCTCGTGCCGCAGGTGCAGCTCCACCGGCACATTGCGGCGCACGGCAACTTCGAGCTGACGCGCCATGCAATCAATCTGCACACTGTGGGGCGCCGGCGCGATGTCGTCGTCGTAATCCATGTGGTAGTCCAGACCGATCTCGCCGATACCGGCGCACAAAGGGTCATCGAGCGCAGCAACAACCTGCGCGTGAATGTCATCGGTATAATCCGGCGCGCCATAGGGGTGAACGCCAGCGAGATACTTGATCTGCGGAATATCCCGCATCGGCAGAATTTCGCGCACGAGCCAGTCGCTATAGTCCGTCACGTTGCGCTTGTCGGCGATGGGGTCGAGCATCGTCACCAACAGGTCGACGCCCGCGGCTTTGGCGCGCACGAGCGTCTCGGGCACTTCTTTCCCCCAAAACGAAAGCAGATGCGCATGCGTGTCAGCAAGCGGTGCCAAGGGCACGGGACAAGCAACCGTCTTCTTTTTCTTGGTAAACGTCACGCGTTCGGCATTAGGCATCATGGATGAGCTCCTGAGCCAGGCGGATAAAGTCGGCAACATCAAGCGTTTCTGCGCGCGTGGTGGGTGCGATACCGCAAGCCTCAAAGGCGGCGTCGAGCACGTCCTTGGCAAAGCCGTTGGCGCTCATGGAATTGCGGATGGTCTTGCGGCGCTGGGCAAATGCAGCATCAATCACGCGGGCCACAAACTCGCGATCGAGTCCTTCGGGCGCCACGCCGTCAACACGGTCGATACGCACGACGGCCGAGTCCACGTGCGGTGCCGGCATAAAGCAACGTGGCGGCACCTCAAAGCGACCCGTAACCTGCGCATACAGGCCGAGCTTTGCCGTGTAGCCGCCATAGGTCTTGTTACCCGGCACCGCGGCAATGCGATCGGCAACCTCCTTTTGAACCATGACCACGGCACGCTTGAGCGCGGGCATCGTCTGGAAGAACTGCAGGATGATCGTCGCCGCCACGTTATAGGGCAGGTTCGCGACAAATACCGTCGGCTCACCGCCTGCAGCCTGCTCAATCTGCCCCGTCGTCACCTTGAGCGCGTCGCCCATGATAAAGCGGAAGTTGGCATAGTCGGCGGCATGGGCATCGAGCACCGGTTCGAGTTCGGGATCGGCCTCGATCGACGTGACGCACGCCGCCTCCTGCAGCAACGCAAGTGTCAACGTACCGCAACCCGGACCCACCTCGAGTACGCGCTCGTCACCTGCAAGCTCGGCAAGCTCGCAGATACGCTCGATCACATGATTGTCGATTAGAAAGTTCTGGCCCAGGCGATGCTTGGTCGCAAGGCCAAACTCCTCTAGCAGCTCCCTGGTGGCCGTGGGGTTTGCCAAAGGCGAAGTTGTCATGGTTGCCTCCTTAGCATGATGGCGGCGTCTTGAAACAAAAGGGCATGGACCGTTGCGGCCATGCCCTTACATCTAAACAGTAAATTGCCGATATGGCGCGCGGCGTCTTAGCCCAGACGCGGGAACAGCGGCTCGCCCTTCTCGACGGGCTGACCACCAGCAAGCAGGCCCCAAGCGCAAATGCCCTTGAGGTCGTCGCTCGCGGCCTCGTCTTCGCAGGACAGGCGGCGCAGAGCCTCGGCAGAAGTCTGGGGCATGAGCGGCATCAGCAGGTGAGCGGCAATGCGGATGGCCTCGAGCAGGTTGTAGATCACAAACGCCAGCTCGTCAGCCTTGGCCTCGTCCTTGGCAAGTGCCCAAGGCTCGGAGTCCTCGATGTAGTGGTTGGCAGCGTGGATGAGCTCCATGACCTCGTCCTTGGCTCCACCGTAATCGAGCACGTCCATCTTGGCCATGTAGCGCTCGACCAGACCATCGGCGATCTTTGCCAGCGGGTTGTCGAACGCATCGAACGATGCGGGCTTGGCGGGCGCGCAACCGTCAAAATACTTGCCGCTCATGTTGAGCGAACGCGAGATGAGGTTGCCCCAGCTGTTGGCCAGGTCGGCGTTGTAGACCTGCTCCATGCGGTCGAAGCTGATGGCACCGTCGGTGCCGGGGACGACGTCGGTCATAAAGTAGTAGCGATAGCCCTCGACGCCCAGCATGTCGATAACGTCCTGCGGAGCGATGGCGTTGCCGCGGCTCTTGGACATCTTCTCGGCCTTGCCGGTCTCGGCATTGCGCACGGTCAGGAAGCCGTGGGCAAAGACGTGCTCGGGCAGGGCCTCGCCGATGGCCATGAGCATGGCGGGCCAAATGACGCAGTGGAAGCGGATGATGTCCTTACCCACGATGTGGAACTGCGCGGGCCAGCGATAGGCCAGCTCGGCACGCGCCTCGTCGGTGTCGACACCGTAGCCGACGGCCGTCATATAGTTGAGCAGCGCATCGAACCACACGTAGGTCACGTGACCCTCGTCAAACGGGACCTGAATGCCCCAGTCAAAGCTCGTACGGCTCACGGAAAGGTCGTTAAGGCCGCCCTCGACAAAGCTGCGAACCTCGTTCATGCGGAACGCAGGCTCGACAAAGTCGGGATGCTCGTCATAGAGCTTAAGCAGCTTGTCCTGGAAGGCGGAAAGCTTAAAGAAGTAGGACTCCTCCTGCACGCGCTCAAGCGGACGGTGGCAGTCGGGGCACAGGTGCTGGCCGACGCTGCCGTACTCCTCGTCGCCCTTCTGGACCTGCGTATCGGTGAAGTAGGTCTCGTCAGGCACGCAATACCAGCCGTCGTAGCTGCCCTTATACAGGTAGCCAGACTCCTTCATGCGCTCCCACAGGTACTGCACGGCATGATGCTGGCGCGGCTCGGTGGTGCGAATGAAATCATCATTGGAAATCTCGAGCTTGCTCCAAAGCTCCTTGAAGTGCGGAGCCTGGCTATCGGTCCACTCCTGCGGCGTCATGTTGTGCTTGGCTGCGGCCTCGGCGACCTTCTCGCCGTGCTCGTCCATGCCGGTCAGGAATTTGACGTTATAGCCGGCGGAACGGCGATAGCGAGCCTGAACGTCGGCGATGATGGTGGAATAAGCCGTGCCCAGGTGCGGATCGGCGTTGACGTAGTAGATGGGCGTCGTGATAAAGAACGAAGGCTTGCTTTGATCCATGGGGTTTGTCCTCCAGAAAAACGTTGCATACAGAGGATGATTCTAGCGCAAGGGCTGGATATCCTCCATCTATTGCATATCGAGCACCATGGCATAGACATCGCGCTTGCGGCGCGAATACTTCTGAGACAGGCGCTTGGCCACCGCAGAGGCGGGCTCCCCCTCCTCGAGCGCGGCGCGGATATCCGCGCGCAGGGCCTCATCGGGATCCGCTGCCGCGGCGCCAACCGGCACGATACCGGCCTCCTCATCCTCGCTCGGCGGCGCGATGACCAGCGCAATCTCGCCCTTTACCTCGCCGCGAGCACGCAGCTCCTCGGCAAGCTGGGCAGCGGGCCCGCGCAAGACCTCCTCGTGCAGCTTGGTGAGTTCGCGGCAGACGGCAACCTCACGCTGGGGAAAGACCTCCGCCACGGCCTCGAGCGTCGCCACGATGCGATGTGGAGACTCGTAGAAGATGAGCGCGCCGGGCACCACGGCAAGGCGCTGCAAACGGCGCACGCGGTCGCCGTGCTTTCGGCCCAAAAAGCCCTCGAAGAAAAAATGCTCGCAGGGAATGCCGGACGAAACGAGTGCCGTGACGCAAGCGGAGGGCCCGGGAATAACTTCGACGGGCACATCGGCCTCACGCGCCGCCTCGACCAGCGCCTGGCCGGGATCGGACACGCTCGGCATGCCGGCATCCGAGGCAAAGGCGAGGGTCTCCCCCGCCAGCAGACGGTCGACCAGGCCGGCGGCGCGGCTGGCGATCACATTCTCGTCGCAACGGACAAGTGGCTTGGAAATGCCCAGGTGCATCAGCAGCTTTGACGTCACACGCGTGTCTTCGCAGCAGATGGCATCGGCGGCGGCAAACGCCTCGCCAACGCGCGGGGACAGGTCGCCCAGGTTGCCGATGGGCGTGCCGACCACATAGAGTTTGCCCGCATGGGCACTGTTCTGCGTCATATCAACCTATTCAATCATGCCGCGCTCGAGCGTACCGAGCGCCGCGCGGGCATCCCATGCTGCGATGCGCTTCTCGGTCTTCCACGTTTGGAAAAACCAACCGGCAGCCGGCGCAAACGATGCCAGCTGGTTGGCGATAAACACGCGCTCGTAGGCATTACGGCCCTCAGGCGTAACCGACGAGTTGGCAAAAATCGCTGCGCCCGACCATTCGCCCACCAGCACGGGGAACCCGGTCGAAATCGCTTCTTTGAGCTCGCGCTTGTTGCGCGAAATCGCCGTCGTCAGTCCGCGGGGGCTCGTGATGTCGAGCGCATACTCGTCGCGGTAATGGTACAAGTGAAGGTCCATGTAGACGTTCTTGTACTTGGCGCCGCGCATAAAATGCTTCCACTCGCTGGGATGCCCCGACGACGAGAAGACGACGATTTTATCCTCGGGCATATACGAACGGACGAGCTCGTAGGCATCGCGATAGAAATTGCGCAGGTAGTGAGCAGGAATGCCATCCGTCATGGTGAAGAGGCTCTTGCGAACGCTCATCTGCGGCGTGTCCAGCAGCTCAATGCCCAGCAGGCTCTCGGCCTCGCCATAGCGATCGGCCAAGCGCTCGAGCACGTCGAGTGCGACATGACGGCCGTTGGTGGACGAATGCCACTCGGCGACAGCCTCCGGCGTGGTGGGTGAATCGTTGGAATCGCCCTGGCCACCGGGCACAGTTGCCAGATCGAGCAGCACGCGGATGTCGTACTTGGCAGCCCACTCAATCGCGCGGTCGATGTAATCGACAACCGATATGTAGGAGGCATCGGACTCCTGTGAGCCAAAGGCATACCAGGGCACCGGCAGACGCACGGCATTGAGACCGATCTGCGCCATGCGGCGAAAATCGTCCTCGCTCACAAACGTCTCGTAATGGCGGCGCATGCGCTCGTTATAGGCGGCGGTACCCATGGCCTCCTGTAGCTCGGCCGCGTTGGATGCACCGGTCGCCGCGTACAGCGACGGGGTCACCCAAGGCTCGGGAATAAACCAGCCAGAGAGATTAACGCCGAGTATCCTCTCCATCACTGCCCCCTTCGGATCATGCAGGTCGAACCCGCATCGTATTGCATAGGATAAGTATCGTTTTGAGTATACCCGCGTGTGCGGACAGGCGACCGAACGGTCTGTAAAGTGACGCGAAAGTGGGAGGAATGTCTGGGGCGGGTTTCTTTTATGTAGGGTTCTGCGG
>CABUBS010000061.1 GCA_902489855.1 uncultured Collinsella sp. | reverse complement strand
CGTCGGCACCTTCACCAAGAGCCAGCAGGTCCGCGTCAAGGCGGTCGTTCCCGCCGAGATGTACGCGCTGCTGACCGGTGATAAGGCCGTCGACCTGGCCGAGTTCTACATCGTCTCCGATGTTGAGCTGACCCAGGGCGAGGAGCTCTCCGTTGCCATCGAGGCAGCCGAGGGCGAGTGCTGCGACCGTTGCTGGAACTACCGCACCACCGTCGGCGAGTACAACGGCCACGCGCATATCTGTAAGCGCTGCGCTGACGCGCTGTAGGTTACGGCGTTCGTAGAACGCCGTAACCTACCGACGCTGCAAACGCCCCTAAGCGGCAATCTGACGTTCAATCGTCGGTCGCGTACGAAAGTACGCTTCCCTCCTCTTTCACGTCACCTTGCTCGCTTAGGGACGTTTTCGCTGTTGGTGACGGCAACGCGGCTTTTCCATTGTTGGAACTAGAGCCTTCTCTTTCGACCTGTGCTCTTAGTCGAAAGCTATTTAGCGACATTCCGTTATTCGGAATGTCGCTTTTGTTTTGTGCTGGTTATTTCGCTTGCGTTGGTGGATATGTCGTGCGCTCTGCGTGTGGCAATATAAGATGGTTAATTGCGTTAAACGGAATTCGATGTTCTTGAGGGTAGGGGATTGATTTGGGTCGTGCTGGGGGTATGACGCCGCCTTTGCGTTGGCGGTTGGGTGTTGCTGGTGGGGTGGCGCTGGTTGTGCTGCTTCTTGACCAGCTGACCAAGCTTGCGGTTCGTGCCGTGGGCGACGCTTTGCATGTGACCGTCATCCCCGGTGTCATTGACTTTATGTTTGTCCGTAATATCGGTGCTGCCTTTAGCATGGGCGAGGGGCATGGCGTTGCGTTCGCTTTGCTGGCGCTTGCGGTCATTGTCGCCATTGCCGTGTACTTGCTTCGCACGCCCCAGCTTGCTCGCTTGGAGGTTGTGGGCATGGCCATGGTCGTGGGTGGCGCCATTGGCAACGCGATCGATCGCCTGGCTTTTGGCTTTGTGACCGATTTTATTGCCACCACCTTCATCGACTTTCCCGTCTTTAACGTGGCCGATATCGGCATCACCGTAGGCGTTGTGCTTGCCCTCATCGGCTACATGTTCTTGAGCCCTGCGGCCCGCGAAGTCGATGCGACTGCCGAGCTCAATGCCCGTGATGAGGCCCGCGCCAAGCGCAAAGCCAAGCAGCGTGGGGAGCGTGCCCGCAAGATTCGCGAAAGGAATGAGCGTTAATGGTCGACATCCATATTCTTGTTGCCGACGATTGCTCTGGCCAGCGTCTCGACGCCTTTCTGGGTGCCAACGACGGCTGCCCCACGCGCTCTGCCTGCGCGCATCTGATCGAGGGCGGCGCCGTTGCCGTCAACGGCGAGACATGCCTGTCAAAAAAGTATGCCGTGCGCTCCGGCGACCGTATTTCGGTCGACCTGCCCGAGCCGCATGATCCCACTGATGTGATTCCCGAGGCCATCCCCCTCGATATCCGTTACGAGGACGACTACCTCATCGTGCTCTCCAAGCAGCGCGGCCTGGTGTGCCATCCCGCCCATGGCCACGAGAGCGGCACGCTTGCGAACGCTCTGGTCTACCACTGCGGCATTGACCATCTGGGTACCGTGCAGGGTGAGGACCGCCCCGGCATCGTGCATCGTTTAGATCGCGATACCTCGGGCCTCATGCTTGCGGCAAAAGACGACGACACGCAGCGCGCGCTCCAAAATCTCATTCGCACGCGCACGCTCGATCGTCGCTATATCACGCTCGTTCACGGACATATCGCTATGGATGAGGGCACCATTAACACCGGCATTGCCCGTTCTACGCGTGACCGTGTCAAGATGGCCGTTTCGGACGATCCCTTTGCCCGTCAGGCCATTACGACCTTTAAGGTCCTCGAGCGCTTCGATTCCACGCGTTTTGACGACGGCTATACGCTCGTCGAGTGCCACCTGTTTACGGGCCGCACACATCAGATTCGCGTGCATATGCGCCATATCAACCACGCCTGCGTGGGCGATCCGCTCTACGGCAAGTGCGATGCACGCGCCGATCAGGGTCTGACCAGGCAATTCCTTCATTCCTGGTGTGTTGCATTCGACCATCCCGTGACGGGGGAGCGCATTGAGTGCCGCGACGAGCTACCGTGGGATCTCGCCGCGGTTCTTGACGACCTGGCCCCGCGCTCGCTTGGCCGCACCGCTGCCGGCGACGAAATCGTTCCGCAGCTCGGTCTGCTCGAAGCCTAGCCAGTATTAGGTGGTTTCTTGAACTCGGTAAGCCTGCGGTAAGATATACGGTTGTTTACGTAACGCGTTCTCGGGAGCCTGCATGCTCGCCTTTTTACAAACCAACACACCCATCGTGATCTTCAACCAGATTGTTGTCACGCTGCTCACGGTCTGCTTTCTGTACCAGGTGGTCTTCTTTGTCATTGGCGCTCTTCGTGGCGAGGTCGCGCCTCCCAAGGCCAAAAAACTTCACCGCTATGCCTTCTTCATTGCTGCGCATAACGAGGAAGCCGTAATTGCCAATCTCGTACGCTCCATCAAGGACCAGGACTATCCGTCCGAGCTTATCGAGGTCTTTGTCGTTGCCGACGCCTGCACCGACAACACCGCGCAGCTCGCACGCGAGGCCGGTGCCATTGTTTACGAGCGCAATGACCTGGCCCGCAAGGGCAAGAGCTGGGTCATGGACTTTGGTTTCGATCGCATTCTCAACGAGTATCCCGACACGTTTGAGGGCTACTTTATCTTCGATGCCGATAACGTCATCTCCCGCGATTACGTCTCCAAGATGAACGATGCCTTTGACCAGGGCTTCCATGTGGTCACGAGCTATCGTAACTCCAAGAATTTTGGCAGCTCGTGGATCTCGGCAGCTAATGCTACTTGGTACCTGCGCGAGGCGCGCTTTCTCAATAACGCGCGCAACATCTGCAAGACTTCTTGCGCTGTCTCTGGTTCGGGCTACCTCATCTCCGCCAGCGTTATCGAGGGCATGCACGGTTGGCAGTTCCATACGCTGACCGAGGATATTCAGTTCACCACGTTCTGCGCCATTCACGGCATTCGCATCGGTTATGCGCCTGCGGAGTTCTTTGACGAGCAACCCGTGACGTTCAAGGCATCCTGGAAGCAGCGTATGCGCTGGACCAAGGGCTTCTACCAGGTCTTTTTTACCTATGGCAAGCATCTTGTCAAATCGACGTTCCGCTATCATCGCTTTGCCGCGTACGACATGTTTATGACCATCGCTCCGGGCATGCTGCTGTCCCTGATCTCCATGCTCGCCAACGCGACGTTCCTGATCGTGGGCGGTCTTTCGCATGGTTTCTTGGCTACCGAAGTCGAGATGCAGGCGTGCGCCGCTTCGCTCATTATGACCTTCGCCATGATGTATCAGACGTTCTTTATCCTGGCGCTGCTCACGACTATCTTTGAGTACAAGCACATTCACTGCGCGCAAAAGTGGCGTCTGGTGACTAACCTGTTTACCTTCCCGATCTTTATGTTCAGCTATATCCCCATCACGGTGGCCGCGCTGTTCCTGAAGGTCGACTGGGTGCCGACGCAGCACGCCGTCAACGTTACCCTTGACGAGGTCATGCAAGGCGCCAAATAACCACCTCCAAAACCACCGCAAAGGGGACAGGCACCTTTGTGGTGGTTTTTGCTTTTGCGATGCAGCTCGAGGAGGAGTCCGATGGTCTATATCCCGTTTTGGATTTGCATCTTTGCCGGCGTGGCAATTGATGCCCGAGAGCGACGGTTTCCCAATGGGCTTGCCGGCGCATGTGCCGTGGCGGCGTTGGCGGGCGTTTGGCTCGACAGGGGCGTTAACACTGCACTTGATCATGCCGGTCTTGCGGTCATCGTCTACCTTGCCCTTGTGCTTACTGAGTCGCTCTGGCGGCGCCTTCGTCAAGCCCCGGGGATTGGCATGGGGGACGCCAAAGCACTTTTCGCGCTTTGCACGCTCGACCCTATGGGTGGCATCGTGGCATTTGCCGTCGCGCTCCTGGCCCTGGCCCTCTCCTGCCTCATCACGAAATCGCGCTCCCTGCCATTGCTCCCGTTTTTGGTGCCGATTTTTGCCATAATCGAGGTTGTGGGCTGCACTTTGTAACCGATTGCGCATCCTTCTTAAGGAGCATGCCATGGCAACTAATCAAGAAACGGCCGTCATTAAGGCGCGCATGGACCGTATTCCCTCGGCGTTGTCGTCCGAACTTGTCGAGCGCATTGCCGCCGATCGTGCTTCGGGCTATGTCAACCCGTATCGTTGCAACGACGATCAGGTCATTCGTCGTATTGATCGCGCCGCCGACAAAGGCACGCTTATGCGTCCGGCGTTTATGCGCGATACCGAAAAGATACTTCATCTTCCGGCGTACACCCGTTATGCAGGCAAAACGCAGGTCTTTAGCTTCCGTAGCAATGATGATCTTTCACGCCGCGGTTTGCACGTACAGCTTGTCTCCCGCATTGCGCGCGATATCGGTCGCGCCCTGGGGCTCAATTGCGATCTGATCGAGGCGATTGGCCTGGGTCACGACTTGGGACACACGCCTTTCGGCCATGCCGGCGAGCGCTTCCTCAACGATATCTTTCATGAGCGTACGGGGCGTTATTTTTTCCATAACGTGCAGTCGGTCCGCGTGCTCGACGCGTTGTATGGCCGCAACGTGTCGCTCCAGACGCTCGACGGCGTGCTATGCCATAACGGCGAGTACGAGCAGCGTGTGTTTGAGCTCTCGGACATGGGCTCCTTTGACCAGTTTGACCAGACGGTTGAGGATTGCATTGCCACGGGCTATAGCGCAATTGAGCATCTGCGTCCCATGACGCTCGAAGGCTGCGTGGTCCGCATCTCTGATATCCTTGCCTACGTTGGGCGCGATCGCCAAGACGCCATTGCGGCGGGCCTGCTTTCGCCCGACGCTTTTGATGATGGCCGGGGCGGTGCCTACAACAGTTGGATCCTCACGCATGCCTCCATCGATATCGTTGAGCACAGTTATGGTAAGCCGCGCATCGAGATGAGCGAGGACCTGTTCGAGGAAATCCGCCGCGCTAAGCGCGAGAACTACGAGAAGATCTATAGCAAGGGCGGCATCGAGGGCGACTCCGAAACGGAGCTGCGCGAGGCGTTCGAAAAGCTCTATGACCGTTGCCTGCAGGATATAAACGAAGGCGACGAGTCTTCGTATATCTTTAAGCATCACATTTCGCGCATTGAGCGGCAGCTTTCCTACTACAATCGCACCTATGCATGGCAGGATGATAAAGATCAGACCGTAGTGGATTACATTTCGAGCATGACGGACGGCTATTTCTGTGAGCTGACGAGCAAGCTGTTCCCGGGGCTGAAGTTTCCGCATCGTACCTATATTAACGAACGGTAGTTCGTATATTTTCGGTATACTGTTGAGGAACAACGATTTTGATGGATGCACGGGATGGCTATGGACGACCTTTTTTCTGCCTCGACGCGCGAGCGTTCCTTTAAAAATGCGCCGCTTGCGGTGCGCATGCGCCCCAATTCGCTCGACGAGTATGTGGGCCAGCAAAAGGCCGTCGGTAAGGGCTCATGGTTGCGTGCCGCGATCGAGCACGATGTGCTTTCGAGCGTGATACTGTACGGGCCGGCCGGTACGGGCAAGACGACGCTGGCCCACATTATCGCCAACCATACCAAGAGCGAGTTTGTCGAGGTCAGCGCCGTCACGGGTACTGTGAAGGACCTGCGTCGCGTGATTGATGAGGCCAAGACGCGCCTGAATACGTACGACCGTCGCACCATTCTATTCATCGATGAGATTCACCGCTTCTCCAAGTCGCAGCAGGATGCCCTGCTGCATGCAGTTGAGAACCGTACCGTCATTATGATTGGCGCTACGACGGAGAATCCGTACTTCGAGGTAAACTCGGCGCTGCTCTCACGTGGTCGAGTCGTGGAGCTTGAGCATTTAAAGGACGAGGATATCGCCATGCTTATCGAGCGTGCGCTCGAGGCACCGCAGGGCTTGAACGGTAAGTTCTCGGCCGATGAGGATACGGTCAAGACCATCTGCACGCTGGCAGCGGGTGACGCTCGCTCGGCGCTCACGACGCTCGAGCTTGCGAGCGAGATTTCCGTCACGCGTCCCGATACCGAGGGAACGCCAGCGCCCGCGGCGGGGGAGCGCTATCCCATCACCGTGGATGACGTGAAGATCGCCAACCCGCGTCGCGGCTTTACGTATGACAAAAACGGCGACATGCACTACGACATCATCAGTGCGTTCATCAAGTCCATGCGCGGTAGCGACCCCGATGCCACGATCTATTGGCTCGCGCGCATGATCGATGCTGGGGAGGATCCTAAGTTTATCGCTCGCCGCATTATGATTCACGCTTCTGAGGATGTTGGCAACGCCGACCCGCAGGCGCTTTTGGTGGCGCATGCCGCGTTTAAGTCTGCTGAAGTTATTGGCTATCCCGAGTGCCGCATTAACCTGGCTCAGGCTGCACTCTATGTGTGCTTGGCGCCAAAATCCAACGCGTGTGAGGCTTCGATCGATGCGGCGCTGGCCGATATACATTCTAGTGGGCTTCGCGAGGTGCCGAGTTATCTGCGCGATCGCCATCGCCCGGGCAGCGATGAATACGGTGTGTATAAATACCCGCACGATTATCCCGAAGGCTGGGTCGATCAGCGCTATTTGCCCGAAGGCTTGGAACGCGGTGCATTTTGGCAGCCTGCCGGCCGCGGTTGGGAAGAATGGCGCGTAGAGCAAAGTGAACGCGACCGCAGCGGGAATGCACCGAAGTAGCTGCTGATAATTTTGTCCCACGTTGCTGCTCATGGCATGTTCGGTCCCCTTTGGGGTACCATGGAAACCGTCTGTATATCGATTCCTTTGGGAGGCTTGTATGAGTCCCATTCAAATCGCTCTGCTGCTGCTCGCTGTTGCCGGCGTGTGGGCCATCGTTGAGCTCGCGCTTACCCTGCGCAAGACCCGTACCGTTGTCGACTCGCTCGATAAGACCGTTAACGACCTCAACAACACCATCGCCGAGGCTCAGCCTGTGGTGGCAAAGCTCGATGGCGCTGTCGATGAGCTTACGCCGGCGCTTGCCCAGATGGAGCCGCTGCTTAAGTCGAGCAAGACGGCAGTTGATGCCCTTACCTCCAATCTCGTAGAGGTCGAAGCCGTGGTTCGCGACATTTCTGAGGTCACCGGTAGCATGGCCGAGGCCAGCAATGCTGTGTCGAGCGTGACCGACTCTGCCGCCGGTGCTGTGCAGAAGCTCTTCAATAAGGTGAAGGCTCCTGCAGCTGAAGCCGAGCGCAAGCTTTCCGCTGCCGCCGAAGAAGCCGAGCAGCCGACCGAGCGCGTCTTGATTGGCAAGGCGGAGGACGAGGCCGCCGATGGCGCAGATGTGGCTCAGAAGTCTGCATCCAAGCGGGCTCAGTATTACACCTATACACCCTCCGAGACCTCTGAGGAGTCCTGCGATGAGTAGCGAAGCAGCCTGCCCCATCACGCTGACCGTTGCCGGCGACCCGCGTCTCGCTCGCCTTGTGCGCATGACGGCAGCCAACGTTGGTGCCCTGTGTTCCATGTCTGTCGATCGCATCGAGGACATCCGCATGGCTGCCGAGGAAGCCTTTATCTTTGGCTGCACGGCTGTTGATTCCGACGACATCTCAATCAAATTCGATGTCGATGAATCTCACGTTGGCATGACCTTTACCTTTGGCGATCAGGCCACCGTCGACGAGGATGACCAGGCTGCTGTTTATGCCGAGCTTATTTTGGCGAGCGTGTGCGACTCCTACGAAAAGACTGCGGCGCCCCTGACGCTTTCCCTCGACCTCAAGGCGGATATTTAATATGACCGAACGTTCCCGGAGCGGCAAGACCGCTTGGGACAAGGAGAAAACCCGCGAGCTGTTTCGTCGCTACAAGGAGACCGGTGATCCGGACGCCCGCGAACAGCTCGTCATGTCCCATATGAACCTGGTAAGGTTTCTTGCCAACAAATTTAAGAATCGCGGCGAGCCGCTCGACGACCTCATGCAGGTCGGCTATCTGGGTTTGCTCAAGGCTATCGACCGCTTTGACCCCGAGCGCGGACTCGAGTTCACGACGTTTGCGACACCCACTATCCTGGGCGAGATCAAACGCCATTTCCGCGACAAGGGCTGGAGCGTGCGCGTACCGCGTCGTCTGCAGGAACTCTCGGCCAAGGTCAACCAGGCTACTGACAAACTTACCAACGAGCTGCAGCGTTCGCCCAAGGTTGAGGAGATCGCTGAGTATCTAGATGTGACTGTCGATGAGGTCCTCGAGGCTATGGAATCGTCTTCGGCCTATACCTCGGTGCCCATCGAGGCTCCTGGTGCGTCCGATTCCGACGATGCGCCCTCGATTCTCGACCGTTACGCCGACGATGACAACGAGCTCGACTTTACCGATGATCGCCTGGTAATCGAGGAAGCCATCCGCGATTTCTCGCCGCGCGAGCGCGAGGTGATCGAGCTGCGCTTTGTGAAGGGCATGACCCAGATCGAGATTGCCAAGAAGCTGGGCATCTCGCAGGTGCAGGTCTCGCGTCTGCTGCGCCGCACGCTTAAGAAGATTCAGGACAAGATCGACCCCGACGGAGTGATGATTCGTTCATGAGTGAGCACCCCCAACAAACCGATCGCGTGCTGCGCGACACCCGCGTTCTGACGCTGCGCATTTGGGCTGTTGTCGGCTGCATTGTTATTGCTGCTGTCATCTTTAACCTTATGGGCATCCTGGCACCGGTTATTGAGTTTCTTGCCGTTGGCTCCATCATTGCTTTTGTGATGTCCCCGATCACCAACTGGCTCGAGCACCATGGCGTGAATCGCGGCATCGGTTCGCTTATTGCGCTAATTGTTGTTGTTGCCGTGCTCGTCGGTGTCGTTTGCATCTTGTCGCCGATTCTCTTTGGTCAGATCATGGAAGTCCTGAGCCGCCTGCCCGAGCAGCTTCGTGTTGCGGGTGGCGATCTCAACGAGATGATCTCGCATGCCAAGACGCTCAACAACACGCCGCTCAAGGAGTATTTGGACGATAATCTTTCGTCGCTGGTTGCCGTGGCATCGAAGTATGTGTCTCAGATCGCTGCCGAGCTTGGCCGCGGTGTGTTCCCGCTCATCACCAATACGGCTTCGCAGTTGTTCGTTATCTTCCTTGGTCTGGTGCTTGCGTACTGGATGGCCTGCGACTACCCTCGCATGCACCACGAGATTTGCACCATCATCGGTCAGGAGAAGGAGACCTCGTACCGCTTTATGGTCGCCATCCTTTCTCACTCTGTCGGCGGCTACATGCGCGGTATGGTCGTGACGTCCATCTGCGGTGGTTTCCTCGCCTTTATCGGTTTTATGATCATCGGCCATCCGTATGCGGCGCTCATGGCTATCTTTACCGGCATCATGCATTTGGTTCCGGTCGTCGGTCCTTGGGTGAGCGCAGCAATCGCCACGGTGCTCGGTTTCATGTTCAGCCCCATGTTGGCGTTATGGACGCTCATCGTGACGATGGTCGCGCAAAACGTCACCGACAACGTGATTTCTCCTAAGGTCATGCAGAGCTCGGTGCAGGTGCATCCCATCATGAGCCTCACGGCGCTCGTTATTGGCTCGGCACTCATGGGCCCTATCGGCATGATTATTGCCATCCCGCTGTGCGCGGCCCTCAAGGGTATCTTCGTGTACTACTTCGAGAATGAGACCGGCCGCCAGCTTGTGGCCTATGACGGCGCCGTGTTTAAGGGCACACCGTACCGCGATGCCGATGGCAACCCGGTCGCCGCCTACGACGCGCTCGGCGACGACACCTTCATTTACGAGTCCGAGCTCATCGGTAACGAGACTGCGCCCGAGGCCCAGGCCATGCCCAAACCCGAGCTCGATAATCCCTGGATGAAGCTCTCGGGCCTTCAGCCCGATGCTACGGGCTTTTTCAAGAATCCCTTCGCCAAAGACGACGATTTCAATATGAACGACGACACCAAAACCGGCATCGACGGCTCCATGGACGATTCGGATTCTAAATAGGTTCTATTAACGTTTCTTGAAGTTGTAAATGACAAGAAACGCGACCAAAGCGATTGATAGGGGGCCGGCTACATAGAAAAAGAGAACGTCAATTGCGTGTAGAGTGTAATAAGCCTTATCGCCGGACATTACTGTATACAATACGTATCCAAATGATGGTTGGTTTGCGTACCAGCATGAGAAGGCTAAGAGCGCTAAAAGTGCTACAACCAGAAGTGCATTCAGGACAAATCGTTTACTTTTCATCGATCGTTCCTTCCGGGTGAATCTTATATGCAATTATACAGCAGTCCTTTTTCAAAGGATCGCGCAGTACTAAATAACGTGCACTTTCGCTGGAGGGTCGCTGTTTGGCGACCCTCTTTTTTGCACGGGGGCGGTTGGATGGTAATATCGTTACGTTTGAACTGTTTCGATGTGAAACCGAGGAGATTCCCTCTATGAGTGCTGACTACCCGTCAATGACTACGGCCGAGATTCGCTCTAAGTTCCTCAACTTCTTTGAGGAGCGCGGTCTTAAGCTCTATCCTTCTTCGTCCCTCGTCCCCGACGATCCCTCTCTGCTGCTTGCCAACGCCGGCATGAACCAGTTTAAGGAGTACTACCAGGGCAAGAAGACCATGAAGGAGATCGGCGCGATCTCCTGCCAGAAGTGCGTCCGCACCAATGACATCGATTGCATCGGCGAGGACGGCCGTCACCTGTCGTTCTTCGAGATGCTTGGCGATTTCTCTTTTGGCGGCGTCTCCAAGGAGCAGGCTTGCGCTTGGGCCTTTGAGCTCATCACCAAGGAGTTCAAGCTGCCGCTCGACCGCCTGTACTTTACCGTCTTTACCGAGGACGACGAGACCCACGACGTGTGGCGTTCTCTGGGCGTTGCCGAGGACCACATCTCCCGCCTGGGAGAGGACGACAACTTCTGGGCCGCTGGCCCCACCGGTCCCTGCGGTCCGTGCTCCGAGATCTACTTTGACATGGGCGAGGAGGTCGGCTGCGGCAGCCCCGACTGCAAGCCTGGCTGCGACTGCGACCGCTTCCTTGAGTTCTGGAACCTCGTGTTTACCCAGTACGACCGCCAGGAGGACGGCTCCATGCCGGAGCTGCCGCACCGCAACCTCGATACGGG
>CABUBS010000060.1 GCA_902489855.1 uncultured Collinsella sp. | reverse complement strand
GGGGGCATGCGGGATAAGACCTTCTGCAGGAACATCATGGCTGCGATGGCGTACGGCTTGTAGCTGGCCTCCTTGTACATGCCCACACGGTGCATGTCGAAGACGTCGGCGTTGACCTCGCCGTGCTCGCAGGAGACACCGGAGATGTCGGCGGGCAGCGGATGCATAAAGATGGTGTCCTGGCCGTTGGCAGTCTTCTCCATGAGCTCGGTCGTGGAGCACCAATCCTGATGCGTAGCGTTCTGAGCGAGCAGCTCCTTCTCGAGCGCTGCGATGCCGGCGTCGTCGCCCTCGGCGTACAGGTTGGTGCGCTTCTCCATGGCGGCAAACGGAGCCCAGCTCTTGGGGATCACGATGTCGGCGCCCTCGAAGGCCTCGGCCATGGTGTTGACCTGCTTAAAGGTGGTGCCGGACTCGGCGGCATAGCTCTTGGCGCGCTCGACGACCTCGGGCATGAGGTCGTAGCCCTCGGGGTGAGCCAGGGTGACGTCCATGCCAAAACGGGGCAGCAGGCTGATCAGCGACTGCGGGCAGGACAGCGGCTTGCCGTAAGAGGGCGAATAGGCCCAGGTGACGGCAACCTTCTTGCCCTTGAGGTTCTCGAGGCCGCCAAACTCGTTGATGAGGTAGAGCATGTCGGCAGAGGACTGCGTGGGGTGATCGGAGTCGGACTGCAGGGAGATGAGCGTGGGACGGTGATCCAGAACGCCGTCCTCGTAGGCCTGCTGGACAGACTCGGAGACCTCGGCCATGTAGGCGTCGCCCTTGCCGATGTACATGTCGTCGCGGATGCCGATGACGTCGGCCATGAAGGAGATCATGGTAGCGGTCTCGCGGACGGTCTCGCCGTGAGCGATCTGGGACTTCTTCTCGTCCAGGTCCTGCAGCTCAAGGCCGAGCAGGTTGGCGGCCTTAGAGAAGGAGAAGCGCGTACGGGTGGAGTTGTCGCGGAACAGCGAGACGGCCAGGCCCGAATCGAAGATCTTGGACGAAACGTTGTTCTCGCGCAGCTCGCGCAGAGCGTCGGCGACGATGTAGAGCGCCTTGAGCTCATCGGTGGTCTTATCCCAGGTGTGCAGGAAGTCGCTGCCGTACATACCCTTAAAATCGAGGCCGTTCAGCTGCTCGACGAGCTCGGTAAACTTGGCGTCCATGTAAATGTCCTTTCTAAAGGTGAAACGATCGCAATGAGTAGATGCGCTCCGGCATGCGCGTGTGGCTAGAACATGCAGAGCGCTATGACGAGGACCCGCCACCGTCGAGGAAGCATGGGAGATAACGACCGCGGGCCCCAAGTCAACAGGAGGCGCCGGGGGCATAAACTGCCCCCGGCTCAACAAGATTGAGGAATGGGACTAGTCGATCTTGTTGTTGGTCAGACCGGCGCGGAACACGGTGGCATCGCCATCGGCCTGGCTCGGATCGTAGAGGTTCAGGGCAGCCACATACATGGCGGCAGCGGTGACCAGGTCGTCCTTGTAGGTAACCTCGTTGGGAGCGTGAGCCTGAGACTCGGCACCCGGGCCAAAGCCGACGCAGGGGATGCCATAGCGGCCCTGGATGGAAACGCAGTTCGTGGAGAAGGTCCACTTGTCGCACAGCGGGCGACCGGTGCGCTTGTCCATGCTGGGCTCGCAGCCGATGCGCTCGTCACCAAACATGGCCTTGTGGGCGTCGACGAGGGCCTTGACGTGCGGAGCGGTCTCCTTGTTGATCCACGTGGGGAAGTAAGCCTCGGTCTCGTAGACCTCGCCGGTCCAGGACGGACGGTCGTACATGTACATGGAGACCTTCACGTCGTCGCCGTACTTCTTGGCGGCCGGCAGGTTGCGGATCTCGTCCAGGCAGGACTCCCAGGTCTCACCGGCGGTCATGCGACGGTCGATGGAGATGGCGCAGGAGTCAGCGACAGCGCAGCGGCTGGGGCTGGTGTAGAAGATCTGACTGACGGTGCAGGTGCCGCGGCCCAGGAAGCGGGCGTCCTCGAAGTGCTCGGGGTTGTACTTGGGGTCGAGCATCTTGACGAGGCCCTTGATGTCGGTCGACTCGTCGCAGCCGTTGTTGTTGAGGGCGCGGACGTCGGCGATGATGTCGGCCATCTTGTAGATGGCGTTGTCGCCGCGGTCGGGAGCGGAGCCGTGGCAGGAGGTGCCGTGAACGTCGACGCGGATCTCCATACGGCCGCGGTGACCGCGATAGATGCCGCTGTCCGTCCGCGCCCTCAACAACAACGGCTGCGACGAGTCGACCGACATCCGCGATAGATGCCGCCGTCGGTGGGCTCGGTGGAAATGACGAACTCGGGCTTAATGCCGTCCTTGTTGTAGATGTACTGCCAGCACATGCCGTCGCAGTCCTCTTCCTGGACGGTGCCGACGACCATGATCTTGTAGCCCTCGGGGATGAGGCCCATGTCCTTCATCATCTTGGCAGCGTAGGTAGCAGAAGCCATGCCACCCTCCTGGTCGGAGCCGCCGCGGCCGTAGATGATCTCGTCGGTCTCGTAGCCCTCATAGGGATCGGCATCCCAGTTCTCGATGTTGCCGATGCCGACGGTGTCGATGTGGGAGTCGATGGCGATGATCTTGTCGCCCTCGCCCATAAAGCCCATAACGTTGCCCAGGCCGTCGACCTTGACCTCGTCAAACCCGAGGCTCTCCATCTCGGCCTTAATGCAAGCGACAACCTCGCCCTCCTCGCAAGACTCAGAGGGATGGGAGATCATAGCGCGCAGGAAGCGAGTCATATCAGCACGATGGGACTCAGCAGCAGCCTTGATAGCGTCGAAATCGAGTTCTTTAGCCATTGTTCATAACCTTTCAAACGAAGGAATCTACCTGTGAGGTGGCGGAGCGATACCTATTTACTCCGCCCCAACGATTAGCAAGTGGGATATTCGCCTTCCCAAACAATGCGGCGATACTGGTCGGGATCGGTGTCGCCCTCGGTGGAGAAGCAGAGCACGGAGCTCGTCTTGTCCAGGCCGATGAGCTCCTTGAGCTCGGCGTACTCGGGATCGAGCATGAGGGTCTCGACCAGGCCGGTGGTCACAGCGCCGGACTCGCCGGAGATGACGCGCGGATCGCCCTTCTCGGGGGCGCCCAGGGTGCGCATGCCGCGAGCGGTGACCCAGTCGGGGCAGGAGACAAAGGCGGTGGCGTGGTTGCGCAGGATGTCCCAGCCCAGGATGTTGGGCTCGCCGCAGCACAGGCCGGCCATGATGGAGGGCATGTCGCCGTCCACAATGCGCGGATCGCCATCGCCGGCGGCAGCGCCCTTGTACAGGCAAGCGGCAGGTGCACACTCAACCACAACAAAGGTGGGCGGGTTATCGGGGTACAGGTTGGTGAAGTAGCCCACCACGGCACCGGCGAGCGAACCCACGCCCGCCTGGACAAAGACGTGCGTCGGGCGGTTGATGGCCATCTCGCGCAGCTGCTCGGCAGCCTCGGAAGCCATGGTGCCGTAGCCCTCCATAATCCAGGACGGGATCTTCTCGTAGCCCTCCCAGGCAGTGTCCTGAACAATGACGCCGCGCTCGCAGGCGTCGGCCTCGGCGGCAGCCATGCGCACGCACTCGTCGTAGTTGACCTCTTCGATGGTCACCGTGGCGCCCTCGGCGGCGATGTTGTCAAAGCGGGGCTTGGTGGAACCTTTGGGCATGTGCACGACGGCCTTCTGGCCCAGCTTGTTGGCAGCCCACGCAACGCCACGGCCATGGTTGCCGTCGGTGGCGGTAAAGAAGGTAGCCTGGCCAAAGTCCTCGGCAAGCTGATCGGAAGTCAGGTAATCGAAGGTGCACTCGGCAACGTCCTTGCCGGTCTCGTCGGCAATGTAGTTGGCCATGGCAAACGAGCCGCCCAGGACCTTAAAAGCGTTGAGGCCAAAACGATAGCTCTCGTCCTTAACGCACAGGTTGGCAAGACCCAGGCGCGCGGCCTGGCCATCCAGGCGGGCAAGCGGAGTGACGGTGTACTGGGGGAACGACTGGTGGAAGGCACGGGCCTTCTTCACGTGGTCGAGGCTCATGATTCCCAAGTGCTTGTCATCGCTCTTGGGCATCGTGTTGCTCGCCCACTGGATCTTATCGGCCATACGGTGAACTCCTTAAGTCCTCTCTTGCCGGCCCCCGCATACGCGTTTCAGCCCATTCCCATTCATGCGGCTGAACTTTTATGTGGATGCCAAACAAAAAGTTTGTTAGCAATGTTCTATCACACTTTTTGATGGGTGAACCTAACAAATTGTTTGATGCCGTAATCGGTAACTATTTGGCGGCAAACGGTCGGAAATCTCCACGAAGCCCTCTCTGTTTGCGAACAGATGTGGTTTATGGCAAAGTATGACCAAACTAATTTTTAGGAAGGCACCCATGACCCCCGCACAGATTGAGTTTTACAAGCGCCTCGCACACGGCCTGGCGCTCCAATTTGGCCCCAACTGCGAAGTCGTCGTCCACGATCTGGAGACCGAGGACGTGGACCACTCCATCGTAGTGATCGAAAACGGCCACGTCAGCGGGCGCAAACTGGGTGACGGCCCCAGCCATATTGTGTTTGAGTCCATGCACGAGGGCGCCACCGACGTGCACGACCGCGAGCCATACCTCACCAAAACCACCGATGGCAAGCTGCTCAAGTCCTCGACCATCTTTATCCGCAACGACGAGGGCAAGCCCGTCGGCATTTTGGGCATCAACTTTGACATTACGCTCATGAAGGCTTTTGAGCGCTCGCTCGATGCCTTTACCGGCACCGGCGGCACGGGCTATACCGAGCCCGAGCCCATTACCAAGAACATCGGCGACCTGCTCGAGGACCTGCTGCACGAGTGCGAGCAGTTTGTGGGCAAGCCCGCGGCACTCATGACCAAAGACGAGCGCATTCGTGCCATTGGCTACCTCGACCGTCGCGGCGCCTTCCTCATTTCCAAGTCGAGCGAGCGCGCCTGCGAGTTCTTTGGCATCTCCAAATACAGCTTCTATAGCTACCTCAACGAGGCCAAAGCTGCGGCCAGCGACAAGTAGGAAGTTCGCCCAGTCGCCCCTCCCCTTTTGGGCGCGAGTTCTGGAATGCACGAATCCGAGACTCGGCTGCAAGGCAAGTTCCATATAATCGATGAGATAAGCATTTCGAAAGGGTGGAACAGAATGGCGTTGAGCAAGGCATCGTGCACCGGTCGCGGAGTGACTCCGGCAATTGGTGGACACGTGCACCACATGTTCGATGGAGACGAAGACGATCTGTTTGCGTTGAGCCTCGACGACGTGATGGACGATCGCCCCTGGACCGCCGACGAGCTCATGGGCGGCGGGACTCGCCCGTCAAGCCCGAATCCCTCGCTCGCGCCGAAACCCGCGCAGGCACCTGCGCCTGTGCCTGTTTCGGCACCTGCGCCTGCACCGATACCCGCACCTGCTCCGGCAACCATGCCCGCTCCCCGCCCCGCAAGCGACCCGTCCGAGACGGCGGCGTTTCTTGCCGCGGCGGCGCAGGGCAAATCGACCGACAGCACCGTTATGTACAGCGCCCAGCAGCTACCTGTTCCTGCGGCACGAAAGTCTCCGATCACAAGACTCGATGAGCCCACTGCCCATCAGGTTGCCTACGACTCGTGGGCAGCGGCCGATCTGGACGAGACCTCTACCGGCATGCCGGCACTCGACGTTCCAGTTAACCCGCTTTTTGCCGCCAACACGAGCGCCGTGGACTATGGCGCAACGTCGAGCGATTACGTTAACGATCCGTTCGCCGCTCCGTCTGCACCCGTTTACGAATCGGATGTTCAAGCGGAGGCCGCGTCCGCGCCGGCATACACCAAAAGCGCGGCAGAGGGGCGCTTCTCCGATTATTACGCCGAGGAAAAGTCCATGCGTTTCTCGGAGTTTCCGCAGGCAGTCAAGATTGCCTTTATTGTCATTGTTGTGGCGCTGCTCGGCGTCATTGCGTTTGAGGGATTCCAGCTGTTCCGTGGTCCCACCGCATCCGAATCGGCAACGCAGCAACAAGAGAACGACAACGAGCATCTGGACATCAACACCCTCAAGGGTGACCCCAACGACGGAGACGACGAGTAGAGAGGGCTGAAGGCGGCTACAGGATCCCGCGTCTAGTAATGACCTCTGCGTGCTGCTTTGTCATCCAGCTGCACTTTTCCGGATAATTAGACCATCGAATTTGACACTTTTCCGTACTTTTATACGGCTGATTTCGACACTTTTCCGGCTTAAGGCCGAATAATTGCCACGCAATCAAGCGCCGCCTGCGCGTCATTTCGCAGACGGCGTTTGATTTCTGTCCGCGCGCGCTGATAGACTCCATCGTGCCTGCAAGGAGCGGGCGCGTTTTATCCAGAGTCGGGGTAGAGAGTTGGCTCAACGATCCCGACGCCAACCGGCCAAGAGGCACGGTGGCCCTGCCAACATCGATGAAAGGAGTCCGTATGGACAATTTCTCCGTGCGCAGCGAGCGCAACTTCCACAACCTGGTCGTCAAACCAAATCGTATGCATCTTCTTGATAAGCCAAATGGCTACGCCTCGGCCATGGTCAAGAGCAGTCTCTCCCACCAGATGCGCTTTACAGTACAGAAGCTCGAGGAAGAGCTCTGCGCCGCTGACAGCCCGCACGTACTGCAGATCAAGCTGTCCGGAAACGATTCGCGCGAGCCGTCTAGCTGGAAGTTGTTTGCCGACGGCGAGTGTGTCGCGGACGGATCCGGTGCCTATGTTCGCAAGTGTTTCTGCGTGGGGACCGAGGTGTTTTTGGACCTGTGCCGAGATGCCGTACGCGCGACGAAGCTACACCAGTGGAGCCAGAGGGAGTACGAGCTGCTGAGCGCAGCGCGCAGGGTTGCGGGGGTATAGACGGCAGGCAGGGCAAATCGTCATACCGTCTGATGCTTTGGTTCAAACAGTAGGGCGAAACCGCACTCGCACGTCCCACTAAACCGAATGGCGTTCTCAAAACCTACCTCCCCTCCGCCTTCAGCTTCAGCAGCAGATCGCTCAGCTCGGGGCACTTACTGGAGAGACGCGTCTGCGTTCGCTCGCCCATCCCCCATCGCTGGCGGATCACCTGGGCGCGCGGGCTCACGTGATAGCTCCCATCTATCACCTGCTTGAGCAACCTGGCGGTCACGCGTGCGTCGGCGAGGGCGCTGTGAGCGTGACCGGTCGACTCATCAAAATCGACGCCAAACCACGTTGCCGCGTCGTCCAACGAGACACATCCATGGCTGCCCACGTCCATAATCGAGGTGTAAAACGCCTGCAGGTCGGCCCAGTCCACGGGAAAGCCAGCAAGGTCGATGCGTTTCGCCCCGCACTCGGTCAAAAGCTGTCGGCGGTCCGCCCCGCTCCAACAGACCACTTGAGCGGAGTAGCGACCAATCCACTCGCTGAGCCTTTTGATCACCATGTAGAGCGGATCGGCCATCGCGGTATCCACGGCCAATATTCCCGTGAGCTCGCGGACGGGATACGCAACGCCTTCGGCATATTCCGTCTGCACAAACTGCGAGAACTCGCCCATCACGTTGCCGCGGTTATCGAGCTTGACGGCGCCGACCTCGATAATCTCGTTGCGCAGTCCACGGCGCTGGCGCTGCTTTGGCACCGGCGCAAACTCAAAGTCGAGCACAATCTGGCGCGCAAAATTCGTCGTATCGATAGCCAAGATACCCGACGTCTTTTTGTCTGGCACGGTCAGGGCCTTTCTCCGTCAACTGCCACTCGGTACATAGACGGCTAGATTGCCGTAAGGATAAGCGCCCGTGCGGACACAAAAGCAGGGCGCAATGCCATGCGCCGGGCACGCGTCATACAGGCGACCCCAAGAGCGCCGTCCGCTCTATTCAAATGCATGTGAAATAGATTTAGGCCCGGTGACTTGAATCAGCGGTCATCCCGGGCCCATCAGAGCTCGTAGAGCTCTTAATTGCTTTGGTCTCGCCCTTCATAGCGTTTGTCGGGCTTTCTGAGGCACTCAAGCAGCGTTCGAAGCATAACACGCACTGCCATTAAGGCATTGACCCCTCGACCTAAGCAACGGCGCTGCCCAGCTCCACTCTACTTGGGCTGCCGTTAACTTTATTCTATCTGTGAGCATCGGGTTTACCAAATGGATTTTCGGTAATGGAAGTACGACGCCCCGCAAAACCACTACGCCCCAAGTGCAGCCATGGGGATCACCGCCACGCCGTCGTCGCGTGTGTAGGCGATGCTCCCCTTTCCAACCACGACCGCCAAAAAAGCCGGCGCAGCATTCTGTGCGGCAGGGTTGGAGAGCACTTTCTTCTCCAGCGCCTTGAGGTTTCTCGCTCCGTCGTCTGCCTTCGTCTCGCTCAGCTTGACCTCGATGGCTCCCCAGCGCCCGTCGTGCTCAACGATCAAATCGACCTCAAGGCCTTTCTCATCTCGGAAATAATGGACGCTGTTGTCGACGCCGCCGTAGGTGGAAAGGAACACGCGCACGTCGCGCAGGACAAGGTTCTCAAAGAGCATCCCCAGCGTCTGCATGTCGCCAAGCAGCCGCTCAGGGGTAGCCCCCAGTAACGCCGCCGCAAGCGACGGGTCACAGAAGTAGCGCTTGGGGCGCACACGAACGCGGGCCTTCGAGCGCATGGGCGGCTCCCATCCGCACAGGTCCTCGGTCAGCTTGAGCCTGTTGAAGAGGTCCAGGTACGCAGCGATGGTCCTCTCGTCGGGGCCCGCCTCACCGTATGAGGCGTCCTTTATGAGCGTCTTGTACGTGACAGCTTGGCTCTCGTTCATGGCAAGAGCTCGCAAAAGGTCGTGTGCAAGCTCGGGCGACATACCCTCGTCCAGCACGTTGACGTCGAGCACCGAGCGCACGTACTGGCTTGCCGTCTCTCGCGCAAGCTCATCCGAAAGCCCAAGGTTTGCAGGCCAACCGCCCCTGCAGCACCAGCGGGCGACGTCATCCACCGTGCTCTCGCGACGCTGAGGGGCAAAACCCTCGCCCTTAAAGAGGCTTGCCAGTGACACGAGCGGCTCGCCGTCGCCCGACTCACACAGGGCCATGGGGCGCATTGACAGACGGGCGATCCTACCCGTGCCGGAATGACGAACATGGCTGCGCTCCTCGCTTTTGAGCGCGGTCGAGCCCGTGAGCAAAAGTGTCCCCCGTTCGTTGCCGCTCGCGTCCACGAAACGCCGGGCGGCATCCCAAACCTCGGGCACCTCCTGCCATTCATCGACCAGGTGTGGCGCATCGCCGATGAGCGCCAGGCTTGGGTCGACCTCTGCCGCCGCACGCTGCGCAGGCTCATCGAGCCTGGAGACGCTCGCCGAGCGAGAGAGCGCCGTCCAGGTCTTGCCGCACCATTTGGGGCCGTTGATCTCCACACAGCCAAACGCCCGCATAAGGGTGTCGAGGCGCTCCTCTATGAGCCGGGGCCTATATCCCTTTTGGGTCAATCTCTTTGGTGCATCCATAGACGGCCGTCCCTCTCTATCACGCGATATGCGAAATTACGCCATTCTCAATGCTGATTTTACGCTACTTTCAATGTAGTTTTTACGCCATGACAGATGTAGTTTTTACGCCATTTTCATTGAAGGTTTTACGCTTGGCATCCTTAGCGCGACCCATTCCGAGCATCACATCAGAGCGTGCTTGGTTATCTCCGCTCGCACATCTCGGCAAACGAAATCAGCTTGGCATCTCCCCTGCTCGCCGCAGCTTCCTGACATCCTTGCGTAAAGCCTCGCTTCGAGAAGATCGCATAGCTTTTGTGCTGCCGCCTAAAGAGCTCGCTTCGATGCACGAGCTTTTGCAGCACGTCTTCGCCCACCGGTTCATTGCGCCATTTGCACTCCGCAAACAGAGCAGTGCTCTCGCCATCGTCAACAATCAAGTCGATTTCTTCCTGCGTATGCGTGCGATTATCCGTCCCCCACCAGCGCCCGACGCTCGCCGGAACCACATCGAGCTGGCCCGCGCGCGCGAGTTCGTACACGTATTGTCTGCATATAAGCTCAAAGACCGTACCCATGTAATCCGATACGTGTGGCTCAATGCGCTTATACGCCATCTCGGCCATATCGTTTTGAATCAGCCCGATGTTCTGCGGAACAAACTTGTACCAGAACCTAAACATCTGATCGCTCAGCAGATACACGGCTCGCTTATTACTCGTCTCGTTTAGGGGCAGCTCGCGCTCGACAATCCCAAGCGACGCCAGCTTATCCACATAGCTCTTTACGTTGCTCGCAGGGATTCCCGTAGAGCTCGCAATCTCCGAGATCTTCGAGCGCCCCTGAGCAATTGCTTGCACGATCGCATCATATTGCTCGGGATTGCGGCACTCCTGCAATAGCAGGTTACTCGGCTCCTCAAAGAGATAGCCCGTAGGAGTAAGAAAAAGACGTTTGATGTTGTCCTTGAGCGGTGCGGCAGGATCGACTTTCTCGATATATGCAGGAATGCCACCCGTCATGCCATAGCAAACTGCAGCGTCTTCGCGACCCATGCTCTGCCACAGGCCGAGGGTCGTCATAAAATCGAGCGGCATGATCTTAAACTGGGCCGTACGCCTACCGTATAGCGGACTCTCGTAGCCCAACACCTGCTCTTCCATAAACGAAAGCGACGACCCGCACAGGATAAGCATAAGCTTGGTCTCTTTGTACAAGTGATCGATCTTGTCTTGCAGCAACGAGCTGATCTCGGGATTCGATTGGGCGAGATAAGGATACTCGTCGATCACGACAATCAAACGTTCCGTGCGAGCCATGGTAGCCAACGCATCGAACGCCTCGTCAAAACTACGAAACGACACGCCAGCAACACCAACGGAGCCCGCAAGTATCGCCTGGCTAAAGCCATGCAGGTTTGCCTCTGCATTGGTACGACGAGCTTGAAAGTAAATAGCCTTCTTGCCTTGGATAAACTCTGTGATAAGACGCGTTTTGCCCACGCGACGGCGGCCGTAAATCACAGGCATCTCAAAGGAGCCCGTGCCATACAGTCGATTGAGCTCGGACATTTCCACTGTTCTTCCGATAAACATAGGGCCATCCTTCCTTTGCGTTATAGCTAGCTATATTATACCTTCCTATAATATAGCTAGCTATAACGTAATTCGACAAGCGGCGCACACGAAAGGGGCGGTACACCACCGCACGTGGACCGTTCCGGAAAATGCATCCCGTTCTGGAGCCAAAAACTGGGCCGTAGTTTCCGCCAAACATGCCATCCGTTCATCCCATTCTGAGGCTTGAATCCGGAACACAGTTTCCGCTCCAAATCAGAACCACCCTTAAAAAGGGTGGTTTGCTCTTAGGGTATAACCCACGGGCCCCGGGCTCGCGTCTAAAGGCGCGGGCCCGGACTTCGTCCAGGCCTAGTGCATCTT
>CABUBS010000059.1 GCA_902489855.1 uncultured Collinsella sp. | reverse complement strand
TCGGCGAACTCGGGGTTGTTGATGATGATGCCGATGGCCTTGGCGGTGTCCATGGAGGAGCCGCCACCGATGGTCACGATAGCGTCAGCCTCGGCGGCCTTGAAGGCCTCGACGCCGTCCTTGACGTTCTGAATCGTGGGGTTGGGCTTGATCTCGGAGTAGAGGCTCCAAGCGATGCCGGCGGCGTCGAGCTCGTCGGTCACCTTAGCGGTAACGCCAAACTTGACCAGATCGGGGTCGGAGCAGACGAAGATCTTCTTGTAGCCGCGACGCTGGAGCTCGCCGGGGATCTCCTTGATGGCGCCGGAACCATGATAAGAGATGGTATTGAGAACGAAACGATTAGCCATTGATAGCCTCCCATCGTGTGCGGGGCATCCATTACGCCCCACGCTATGAGTCCCATCCTAACGCTTTTGAAACAAAAAACGCGTGAGAACGTCAAACTATTTAAAGCGTTTCAACAGACGATGAAAAATATTGCGGCAAAGGGACAGCCCCTTTGCCGCATTCGGTTACTTTCGGCAGCCCTCTTTCCAAGCCTCGGCCGCAACCTTCCAGCGTAAGCGCAAGTCGCGCTCGCGGTCGATGAACATGATGGCAAACGCGACAAACAGCAGCAAGCTCGCCACGACGATGGCGTGCAGGCCCATGCGCTCAATACACCAGTTGCCCAACACGGCGCCAAACACAAAGGTAAAGATCACGCCAAAGTACAGCAGGCCGTTTTCCAAAAAGCCGCGCCTGTGGGTGATGATGTAATCGTCCACGTTTTGCAGCGCGTTGCGCAAGTTGCCGATGCACATGGTCGTAGCGATGCCGTGACCGTGGATCTTGCGGAAGCTCTCGACCTGCATGCCGCAGGCAAACGAGGTAAGGCAGTTGGCGAGCAGGTTGTAACCGCCACCGGGGATAAAGCTCACGCCCAGCAAGATGACGGCTTCAAAGAACACCGTCACCTGACGCCAGTGGATCACGCTGCCAAACCGCTCGTGCACCAGGTCGGCAAGCATAATGCCCACGGCAAACGACACCACGGGGAAGAAATAGCGCCCCGCCAGCGCCCAGTTGCCCTCCGAGATGCTCACGCCCACCAGCAAGATGTTGCCCGTCTGCGCGTTGGCGAAAACATGGTCGCGCCCAATGTACGAATACACGTCCATAAAGCCACCGGCGAGCGCCAAGATGATGCCCAGCTCAATAGACTCCGATATCTGTTTGGCACGCTGCATCGTCGTGCATCCTCCTTGTTGACGACTCTCTCGTGCGTTGGCGGAAATATAGCCGCCGTTCATACTGTAACCCATTGACAACATGGCGTGCGCGCGAGACGGCTCCTTCGACGCAGGGATACACAGTCTGGAAACAAACGGTGGGCGCGGCGACGCTCCCACTCACTAGTCCATGTACTCCCCCAGTCTTTTTAGCCCCGTCCCAAAAAGACTGGTTACAATTACGTGCAGCATACAGACACCGGGAGGGATCGTGGCAAAAAAGCCTCAGCACGCTCAGAACAACCAGCGCAGTCAGCAGGGCAAACAGGGCCAGCAGCAAAAGCGCGGCGGCAAGGAGCAGGCCACGGTCGCCCGCACCAAGCATTCCCAAGCGACGCCCGCCCGCCCCTGGCGCCCGGGCCGCGATAAATTCCTCCCCGTCAGCCGCGCCGACATGGATGCGCGCGGCTGGGACCAGTGCGACTTTGTCTACATCTGCGGCGACGCCTACGTGGACCATCCCAGCTTTGGCATGGCCATCGTCAGCCGCGTACTCGACGCGCACGGCTACAAGGTGGGCATCATCTGCCAGCCCGACTGGACCGACCCCGCCAGCATTACCGCGCTCGGCGAGCCTCGCCTAGGCTTTCTCGTCAGCGCCGGCAACATGGACTCCATGGTCAACCACTATTCGGTGACCAAGCACCGCCGCCACACTGACGCCTATACCCCCGGTGGCGAGGAGGGGCGCCGTCCCAATCGCGCCGTCACGGTCTACGGCAACCTCATCCGCCAGACGTTTAAGGACGCCCCCATCATTATCGGTGGCATCGAGGCAAGCCTGCGCCGCCTGGCCCACTACGACTACTGGCAGGACAAGCTTAAGCGTTCGGTACTGCTCGACTCGGGCGCCGACATTCTCATCTACGGCATGGGCGAGCACGCGATTGTCGAGATCGCCGACGCGCTCGACGCGGGGCTACCCGTCGACCAGATCACCTATATCAACGGTACCGTCTACCGCACGAGCTCGCTCGACGAGGTCTACGACTACGACCTGCTACCCAGCTGGGACGACCTTGCTGCCGACAAGCTCAACTACGCACGCAGCTTTAACGTGCAGCAGCAGAATATGGACCCCATCACCGGACATCGCCTGGTAGAGCCCTACCCCAACAGCATCTATGTGGTGCAGAACCCGCCATCGGCGACGCTCACCACCGACGAGATGGACGAGGTAGCCGAGCTCCCCTACGCACGCGACTGGCATCCCGACTACGACGCGGCAGGCGGCGTGCCGGCCTTTGCCGAGATTAAGTTTTCCATTAGCTCCAACCGCGGCTGCTTTGGCGAGTGCTCGTTTTGCGCCCTCACCTTCCACCAGGGCCGCGTGCTGCAGATGCGCAGCCATGACTCGATCGTGCGCGAGGCCGAGCTGCTCACGCGCGATCCCGAGTTTAAGGGCTACATCAACGACGTGGGCGGACCGACGGCTAACTTTAGCCGCCCGGCCTGCGACAAGCAGCTCAAGCACGGCGTGTGCAAGAACAAGCGCTGCCTGTGGCCGAGTGTGTGCAAGAACATGGTGGTCGACGAGAGCGGCTACACGCAGTTGCTGCGCGACCTGCGCCAGCTGCCGGGCGTCAAGAAGGTCTTCGTCCGCAGCGGCATCCGCTTTGACTACACCATGGCCGACGCCTCGGACGAGTTTTTGCGCGAGCTGCTGGAGCACCATGTCTCGGGCCAGCTGCGCGTAGCGCCCGAGCACGTGAGCGACGCGGTACTGTCCGTGATGGGCAAGCCGAGCCGAGCTGTCTACGACGCATTCTGCCGTAAATTTGAACGCTTGAATCGCGAATACGGACTCAAGCAGTACGTGGTGCCGTATCTGATCTCGAGCCATCCCGGATCGACGATGAAGGAAGCCGTGGACCTTGCCGAGGCCGTGCGCGACATGGGCTACATGCCCGAGCAGGTGCAGGACTTCTACCCCACACCGTCCACTATGTCGACCTGCATGTACTACACCGGCGTGGATCCGCGCACCATGGAGCCGATCTATGTGGCGCGCGACCCGCATGAGAAGGCCATGCAGCGCGCGCTCATCCAGTATCGCAAGCCCGAGAACTACAAGCTGGTGCGCGAGGCGCTAGAGAAGGCCGGGCGTCGTGATCTGATCGGCTATACCAAGCATTGCCTGATTCGCCCCGTGCCGCCACGCCCGGGCGAGACGTCTGCCGGCGGTGGGCATGGCACCGGCAAGAAGGGCGGCAAGGCCCACGGTGGCGCCGCCGGCAAGGGGCCCAAGGGCAGCAAGGGTCACGGCGGTATGTCCCGCGCGCAGAACACTGCCGGTCGCAATCGCGCGGCACAGGGGCGTCAGGGCGCCAACGGAGGCGGCAGACGCAACTAGCGCGGCGAGGCGGCATGCCGCCGTTGGCGACACGACACGCCCCACCAATAAAATGCCGCTCGCTGGGGCGTCGCAGAACGATTCCCCGGCGAGCGGCCGATTAATATTGTCTATCTCAAAACGTCGTTACTTTTTGTCGAAACGACCATAGAGCGCAAACGAGAGCGCCGCAGAGATAACCCAAGTCAAAGCGATGCAGACGACAATCATGATCAGGTTCATGGGATTGCCGCTTGGATCGGCATAAACGGGCAACGAGGTAATGCCGGGCATAACAAAGCCGAAGCACTTTGCGCCGAGAACAACGGTAAGCGCACCGCCAATGCCATCCGCAATCATCGCAGCGATAAGCGGAGTCCTGTTAGGAACCTGAACGGTAAACAAGGCGGGCTCGGAAATTCCCATAAATGCTGAGAAGGCGCACGTCATTGCAGCGGACTTGAGCTTTTCGTCGGTCATGCGCAGGGCTGCACCAAAAGACGCACCGCTTTCGGCGAGGTTATGGCAGAAAGAGATCGGGAGCAGATAGTCATACCCAAGCGTTGCGATATTGGAAATCTGGATAGGGCTCGTTGACTGATGCATGCCGAAGAGCACGATAAGCGGCATAAAGAAGCCCAGCAGAAAACCGGCAACGGGGCCTAACGTCGAGAATAGCCAGACGATACCGTTGGCAAGACCAAGACCGCACCAGGCACCAATCGGAGCGAGCACAAACAGGTTGACGGGAATCACGATAGCAAGGGAGAGCGCCGGAACGACAACGAGCTTAAAAAGATCCGGCACGACTTTGTCGATTGCACGATATACAAAAGACAAGCCAATGACGCCAAAGATAACCGGGAACACGGAATCGGCGTAGCTAAAAATCGGCACCGCAAAACCGAACAGCGCAAGGGGCGTCTCGCCCGTACCGACAGCGTTGACAATGGTCGGGTACATCAGCGATCCGGCAACACAAAGCGCAAGCGAACGGTTGACCCGGAACTTATCAGCTGTAGACATTGCCAGCAAAAACGGCAAGAAGTAGAACGGGATATCCGAAATCATATTGAATATCGCAAAGTCGCCGGCACCCGTGTCGATTCCAAAAGCCGCGATAGCAGCCAGGATGCCCTTTACGATGCCTCCCGCCACCAGTGCGGGAATGATAGCGGAAAAGATGCCGGTGATGATATCGAATACGCGAGCCGAACCTTTTTGGAGCTCAGGCTGCTCGGCGTCGGCGGAGACCTCGCCACCCATCCTGTCACCTAGCATGGGCTCCAATTCGTCATATACCGACCCCACGCTGGCGCCGATGATAACTTGCCACTGTCCGTCTTTAACCTGCGCGCCCAAGGCGCCGTCAAGCGTCTTAAGGGCCTCCAGGTCTGCCTTGCTATCGTCCTTCAGGTTGAATCTGAGCCTTGTAATGCAGTGCGTTGCCATAACAACGTTATCGGCGCCGCCCACGAGCTCGAGGACACGAGCGGCCAGTTCCTTCTTGTCTGCCACGACAATCACTCCTACCCAAGATCCTCGCCATTAGTGGCGATACATTTCTGATACCAATAGAAAGAGTCTTTACGCGAGCGCTCCGCAGTGCCGTTGCCGCAATTATCCAGATCGACATAGATAAGCCCGTAGCGCTTGTCCATCGTAAGAGGACCGCAGGCAACAAGGTCAATGAATCCCCAGATCATGTATCCGCGCACGTCAACGCCATCGATCACCGCTTCTTTAAGGCACTTTATGTGCTGGCGCAAATAATCGATTCGATACTCGTCGTGGATGCTGCCATCCTCCTCGACTACATCAGATGTACCGAGGCCGTTCTCGGCGATATACAGGGGCAGCCCATAGCGGTCATACATCTGGTTAAGGGTAACCCTCAGGCCAATGGGATCGAGCTGCCAGCCCCACTCACTCGTCTCGAGATAAGGGTTCTTGTTTGCCATGACCAGATTTCCCGCAGTCTTCTCCCATCCCTGATCGCAGGTGGATACCTGGGAAAAGTAGTACGAGAAGGCCAGGAAGTCGACCGTGTTGCGAGCGATGAGCTCTTCATCGCCCGGCTCCATTTGAATCTCGATATCGCACGCGTCGAAATAGCGATTCATATAAGCGGGGTATTTTCCACGAGCCATCACGTCCGTATAGAACCAGTTGGAATACTGGTCGTCGTGAATAGCCTGCATGTTATCTTCGGGACGGCAGGTGGCGGGATACGTACAGAATCGAGCGATCATGCCGCCAACGGGAGTATCGGGCGAAAGACGATGGACAATCTCGACGGCACGCGCATTGGCAACGAACTCGTGGTGCAGGCACTGGAAGATGGCTCGATCGAAGTTCTCCCCCTCTTCGTCTTTGACCAGACAGACCCCGTCCCAAGGCGAAAAACGCGCTGCATTGAACTCGTTAAAAGGCAGCCAGAAATCGACCAGATCGCCCAATTCCGTAACGATTGTCTCGACATAGCGGGCGAAGAAATCAATCGTCTTGCGATTCTTCCATCCCCCATATGTGGTGACAAGATTTACCGGGATGTCATAGTGGAGCATGGTGACGAAGGTTTTAATGCCGTGCTTTTTGCACTCACCCAGCATGCTTCGATACCACTCGATGCCTTCGCGGTTAGGCTCAAGATCATCTCCGTTAGGATAGATTCGGCTCCAGCAAATAGAAGTGCGGAACAGCTTGAGGCCCATCTCCGCAAAAAGCGCGATGTCCTCACGGTAGTGATGATAGAAGTCGTTACCGCGCCTAAACGGGTAGAACTCAACACCATCATCTGCGAGAGCGTTCATTAGTTCGTCATGGCAGAAGGGGTTGTTTTGATGCTTGTCCTCAATCTGGTCATGAGTCCAGGTACCATCCAGCCATCGACAATCCTGCGTCGACTTTCCCTTTCCGCCCTCATTCCAGGCGCCATCGGCCTGCGAGCACGATATGGCTCCGCCCCATAAAAAGTCGGAGTCAAACCCATGTTTTAACTTACTCATTTGCCCTCCTTGATCGGATGCTCCAGCGGATAACCCAATACTAGGAAGAACAAGATGCATAAGATATCGCATAGAAAGCGTTTGTTTATAACATTTTTTTAGATATAATACCGTTTAAGGCATCGATTCTACCGTTCACCCCTGGAGCACCCCATGGATTCGAATCTCAAACAGCTGCTCTATACGCATACCGAGACCGAAGAGTGGCATCGCACACATCCGGGAGAGCTCAGCCCGCGATATAACAGGGTGGAAACCACAACCATTAACGGCGAAGAGGTCTATCTGTTTGATTGGAAAGAAACTCTCGACGAAAACCCCGTGGGCCTTATCAAGGAGTCGCGCTTTACCGATATTCCTCCTCATATCAATCGGGATATGGAGCTTAACTACGTGTACGACGGCGTCTGCACGTTTATCGTCAACGGACGGCGACTACTCCTTAAAAAGGGCGACGTGCTCATTTGCAACACCGGCGTAGTCAGAAGCGTTCCATACGTTAAGGGCGAGCATGATATCGTCATTTCGATCGTCTTCAAAAAAGAAATGTTCGATTCGTTGTTCCTGAGCCAGCTACCCGGCGCGTCACCATTAACGAATCTTCTATTTGATTTTGTGTCCAAAAACCGCGAGGCCCGAAAATATCTCATTCTTCCAGAGGAATACGCCCGACATGCGCGACGCCTCATCGAGATGCTCTTTATCGAATATCACTTTAAAGATGCCTATTCCAATGAACTCATGAGGCACCTCGCCGTCAGCCTATTCCTTGTTCTCATTCGAGGACTGTACCGACGCTCCGCAACTGATAACCAGGCGATCATGTCGGACGAACGCATCGTGTCGATTCTGAATCATATTGAGCGAAGCTACGGCGACTGCACACTCGAAAGCATTGCGAGCGATACGGGTTATAGCACCAGCTATCTCAGCAGCTTGATCAAGCAAAAAACCGGTAAAACGTTTTCGCAAATCAAGCTCAACCAGCAGCTCACAGAGGCGGCATATCTTCTCAATAACACCGAGCGCAGCGTGCAGTATGTAGCCCGAAAAGTCGGCATCTCCAACATGTCATTCTTTTACTCAAAATTTAAAGAAGCATTCGGCGAAACGCCAGGTGCGTTCAGGACGCATCGGTCTAATTAAAGGCGTTATTACTCAGACCGATCAGCTTCGCGCGACACGGGAATGCGCAATCGAAGCAGCGAGCGCATCGCCTCTACCAGCACAAAGCCGGCGATAGCGACCGTAATTGCCACGTCGAGCGGCGTGTTCACAAACCAGAGCATCGTCATGAGATACGACCCGGCATTAAAGGCAAAGTGCAGCAGAATCGTGTAGCGGAGCTTTCCGGTGGTCACGAGTACCCAGCCAAAGATGAGGCCGGCGGCGCCCGCGTAGCAACCCTGCACCCAGTTCATGTGCATAAAACCGAAAATCGCCGCCTGCAGCACGATTGCCGCGGCGACACCCCAGGCACTCGGGGCCGCCCAGGGCACTATGGCGCCGTCTTGCGGTCGCACGAGACGTCGGCGCTTCCAAAGTGGGCGGCACTGCGGGTTAAACGCTCGGAGCGAAAACTCAAAAATGATGCCGCGCACCAGCAGCTCCTCGCAAAACGGAGCGCCGAGCACCGTAGTCAGGACGGCGAGATAGCTGGTGTCGCCCATGCCTGTTTCCTCGACAAGTTCACTGTAATCGGCCGCGACCTCGGGCAACAATGACAGTACGGCGTCGGTCACGTAGCCAACGACCACCTGCAGTGCCAAGCCGATCACGATAACGCAGGCAATGCGCTTCCACGCGCTACGCACTCCCCCGCCAAGCGGACGCTCACCTTGCCAGCGCGCGATAAACGACCGCGGCCACAAATAACGCCACCATAGCAGCGCCATCAAAAACGACGCCGTCTGCGCGACGGCCTGAAGCAATTGGATGTCGAGATCATCGATCGAAAAACCCATGAACACCGATGCGACGCCAAGGGCGGAGAACAAAACGACGCTCAGGGCAATATCGGCAGCGACGACGCCAAAACAGGCAAGCGCCCAAATCATCGCATTGAGCATGCCAACCTCCTCAAAACCGTTCCCTAGTTCTACCACAACTCGGCAGAGAGCTGATCCCATGGGGACGGAGGAAAACGGATCACTTATTGATGAGAATCAGGCGCAGCGCCAAAGGCCCCGTTGGGCGAAATGTCGAACGGAAAGGTGCCGCAGCGATTGAAGGCGGCGATGAACATGCGGATGGCGTTGGACGGCGTGGTGCCCACGAGCTGGGTTGCCGCCGCGAAGGCCGCCTTTTCCTCGGGCAAGACCTTCGCGACAACCGGGGTCATGTGTTCTGCCATGGCGCTTCCTTTTTGAAACGACGGTGGTGCGAATGGATGCGGGCCACGCGGCTGGGCGACGGGCTGTGAAGGCAACCCGATTGGCCCGCATCTGGAGTTTGTTCTACGGCGTTGGTATTACTTGGTATTCCTAAGTATTACCCCGCAGATAGAATACCATACCCGACCCCATGGGGACGGAGAAAAAACGGATCATTTTGTTGCTGAGTAAGTATTTACAGCGTGATGATGTCCGAGATATTGAGGGCCTGAGCGTCGACGGCATAGTGTGTAGCAAGCAACAGCATGCGGCCGTCGAGCAAGTCGAGCACGATCTCGGCGCATGCGTCGCGCGCAGCGGTATCTAGGCCGGTAAAGGGCTCGTCCAGAATCACTGCGCCGCCCGGACACAGCAGGGCTCGGGCAATCTCGACACGACGGCGCTGTCCACCCGAAAGCTCGGCCACGCGGGTATGCACATCGACCCCCGGCACCAGCAGGCGCAACAGGGCCGCGGCACTCGAGGCGTCCACGCGCGCGTCGGCGCACACCAGCACGTTATCCAAAGCCGAGGCGCCCTCTACCAGGCGCACATCCTGAAACACCATGGAGCACGGCGCGCACTCCCCCGCCGCCAGCGCAAGCAGCGTCGACTTGCCCACGCCCGAGGTGCCCATCACACAGATACGCCCACCCGCAGGCACGTTGAGCACCAGCCCGTCGAGCGCCGGCGCCCAGGGCGCACGATCGCCCACGGCAAGCGCAAGCTCCGCCGCAGCGCCGGCGCCAGCAGGGTCGCCCGAACGCCCGCGAGTACCACGCCCATGTGCCCACACGGCAGCACGCCACGCCGCGGGCCCCGAAGCCCGCAGCAACCACACCAGCACACGCTCGCATGCCCGCGATGCCGCCACGACCAACACGGTCCAAGCCAGCAGGTCAGCCGTCTCGATGAGCAGCTTCGCCTGATAGATGCGCTCGCCCACGGTGCCCGTCGCCATGCCGATCAGCTCCGCCGCCACGCCGGCCTTCCAGCTCATGCCAATCACGGCGCGGGCGCACGAAAGCACAAACGGCAGGACTTCGCGCCAGGTGTGGGCACAAAACAGTCGCCAACCCCGCACGCCATGCAGACGAAACATCTGCTCCAGCGGCTTATCCGCTTGCGTCAAACCCTCGACCAGCGAAAAATACACGCCCGGAAGCGCCATCAAAAAGACCGCCGCAATGCTCACGCGCGCCGACCCCAGCCAAATGAGCAGCAGGACCACCACGCAGGCAACCGGCGTCGCCTTAACAAACGAAAGCGCCGGAGCCACCAAGCGGACAAACGCCTGCGAGCGCGACGAAATTCCGGCCAGCAAACCACCGCACACCGCGGCAAGCGCCAAACCGCCTAGAATCCGCGCACCCGAGCCCGCCAGAATCGCCCACGTGCCGGCATCGCATACCAGCCGCAGCAACGCCACCACAACAGCACCCGGACCCGGCAAAATCAGCGGCTGTGCCACCAGCGCCGCCGCGAAGACCCACACGGCAAGCCAAAAGGCGGCGACGGCACCTGCTGCCGCCACCGCCTTCATACGCTCTGTCATTTGTCGAGCAAACACACGCACGGGCTACTCCATGTAGTAGAAATCGTCAGCCGGAAGTTTACCACCCACGGCGCTCGCGTCCGCGTCGGCCAGCACCTGCAGATACCCACTAAGTGCCGCCTTCATATCCTTGCCCGTCTGGCACACAAGCATGCACCCGGGAATCGCCCTCTCGGCAATCTTGGCGTTGTCCACGATGCCAGCATCGACCACGGCCTGCGCCCAGTCTGCCGGCGCCGCATTGACGGCCTTAACGCTCGCCGCACCGTCGCCGCCTTTTGCCGCCACGGCCTCGGGATGCTCCTCGGCAAAGGCACGGCGCACCACGGTTACGCCCGTCAGCAAACGGGAGCCCGTGTCGCCCGCCAGCTCATCCCACACATCGGTCAGGCTTACCGGCGCCGACAGCTTGCCTCCGCTCTTTGCAATGGCAGCGGTCTTGAAGGGCTCGGGCAGCACGCCCACAGCAGACGGATCGGCAAGCAGCGCCGAGAGCACCTCGGTGGGCTCGCTCTTAAACTCAAGCGCCACCTGACCGGTCAGGCCCGCGCGCTCCAGCAGATAGTTCATGACGTACTCCGGTGTGGTGCCCTTGCCCGTCATGTAGACGGTACGACCCGCCAGGTCACCAAACGAAGTCACGTCCGCGTCGCCCGTCACCACGCTCAGCACGCCAAGCGTATTGATATCAATGACCTGTACCGCACCCTCGGTCTTGTTGTAGAGAACGCTCGCCACGTTGGCGGGTACCAAGGCAATGTCGACATCGCCCTGAATCACCTTGGGCACGATCTCGTCGGCGGCAGTGTTGATCGCAAAGTCGAACTCATTGTCTGTCTCGCCATCGGCTGCCTGGTCCATAAACTGCACCAGACCGATCGACGTCGGACCCTTGAGCGAGGCGACGTGCACCTCGACCGGCTCTGCGGCAGCACCGGCGCCGTCCGTGGCAACCGAGCCCGCGGCGGGCCCGGCACCGGC
>CABUBS010000058.1 GCA_902489855.1 uncultured Collinsella sp. | reverse complement strand
GCCGGTGCCCTTCTGACGCCAAGGCTTCTTGCCGCCACCGGAAACCTCAGAGCGACCCTTAGCAGACTGGGTGCCCTGACGCCAAGAGGCCATCTGGCACTTGACGATGTGGTGCATAACGTGGATGTTCGGCTCGATGCCGTACACCTCAGCGGCGAGCTCGGCCTCGGCGACCTTCTTGCCCTCGCTGTTCTTTACTTCAAACTTTGCCATTTAAGTGTTCTCCTTGGTATGACGCTGGGCTAAATGGGCTGGGCCCTTAGGCCATACGGATGGCGACGAGACCATTCTTGGCACCCGGGACAGCGCCCTTGACCAAGATGAGGTTCTGCTCGGCATCGATGCGGACAACGGAAAGGTTCTTGACGGTAACGCGCTCGTTACCCATGTGACCGGCCATCTTGACGCCCTTGAGGACGCGCGCAGGATAGGCGCACTGACCGATAGAACCGGGGTGACGCTGGAAGTGAGAACCATGCGTCATAGGACCGCGGCGCTGACCCCAGCGCTTGATGCGACCCTGGAAGCCCTTACCCTTGGAGGTACCGATGACGTCGACCTTCTCGACATCAGCGAAATCAGCGACGGTGACGACCTCGCCGACCTTGTGCTCCTCGCCGTTCTCGACGCGGACCTCACGAAGGAAGCGGACAGGCTCGACGCCAGCCTTGGCGAAGTGACCAGCCATGGGCTTGTTCACGTTCTTGGCCTTGATGTCGCCGAAACCGATCTGGACGGCGTCATAGCCGTCGGTTGCCTGAGTTTTAACCTGCGAGACAGCGCAGGGGCCAGCCTGGATGACCGTGACGGGAACGACGTTGTCGTCCTCGTCCCAAACCTGGGTCATGCCAATCTTGCGGCCGAGAATCATGCTGATCAAGATATGATCCCAACTCTCGCGTGGTCTTGGGACAATGCGTACACCACCGAGCGTACGCCCCTAGAGGACCACTACTTACACGACGTGCTCCCCAGCCTTGTATTTCGCCCGGACTACCTGACAACCCTATTAAGCAGGCATTTTGTCCAGCCAGAATACTCCCCTGGTTACACACAGCTGTTTAGTATACACGGCTGCGGGCGTATCCATCGAGATTCATATTTCACTCACATTGTTTACGCAGGTAAAGTGCGTGGCACGTTCCCAGTGTGCGGCGGAGGGGGCGGGCCTGAGACATATTAAGGTTGCTGCTCTACAGTCCTGCTCACGACGGAGAGCACATTAAGTGCTCTCCTGTTCGTGCGGAACTCGCGACAACCTTAATATGTCTCAGGCCCGCCCCCTCCGCCGCACACTGGGAACGCCACGTTGATGTCTGCTAAACCTTGCTCGCTCAGGCTAATGACTTTGTTGGGGGTCCACTATTTGCTGGAGGGTGAACTTGCATTGGGACGGTTCGCCTTCTGCTTGTGGCTTTGCCTCATCGAAATCGAAGATCATGATGGCGCAGTTGGGGAGTTTTGTTGGAAGCTCGAAGCCCTCTGGGGCTGCGGCCTTGATAAATTGGCGGCTGGCGCTGCCGTGGCTTACTGCTAGAAGGGTTTCGATGCCCTCGGAGCCCATGATATTGGTAAGCGCATCCACCATACGTTCTTGCAGCGCCTGGCTTCCTTCTCCTCCGAAGGGGACCAGGTCCTCGCCCGGATCCCAGACGTCGGTGGGCAGCGCGCCGTGCGGGCCTTCTTCGAAGGAGCCGTAGCAGCGCTCGATAATGCCTTCGCAGGGCTCGGCTGCTGCGTCCGGGCCGAGGAGCTCGCATGCGACGAGACTTGCCGTGTCCATGGCTCGGCCTAAGGGTGATGAGACCACTTTGTCGGGGACGACGCCGTGGGCTTTGAGCCATGCGGCTGCCATCCCGGCTTGCTGACGGCCTAAGTCGGTGAGCGGTGAATCGCAGCGGCCCTGGACCAGCTTTTTGACGTTGAACTCCGTCTGACCGTGGCGGAGTAGATACAGCTTCTTCATGCTCTCCCCTTCTGCATAACCTGCTTTGCCGGCATAGCCTTACTCGTGGGTATGCCCTACGTAGTCTTCGTCGATCGTAATCTTGGCAATCGACTTGGGATATTCCGATTCGACCCGTTGTGTCAGCGCGTGCTTTACGTCTTCGGCACTCATCTGCAGATCCGAGGGACGCACGCAGTCAAAGATCACGTTGGTGTGCGTAGGACCCGGCACGCAGCGCAGGTCATGAATCGAGAGGCGGCTATCGATCTCCTGGGCCATGGCGTGAATGCGCAAGCGCATGCTCGCCAGCTTGGGGTCATCGGTCACGATGGGATCGTAGTGAAGCGTAACGATCATGCCGTCTTCGTCCCTAAACGACTGCTCGATGTTATCGAGCGTGTCGTGACTTTCCAACGGGCTGTCCTCGGCCGCCATCTCGGCATGCGCACTTGCAAACTTCCTGCCCGGGCCGTAGTCGTGAACCATCAAATCGTGAACGCCCAAAACGCCGGGATAGCTCATGATCTTGTCTCGAATGTGCTTGACCAGCTTAGGATCGGGCGACTGGCCCAAAAGCGGGCTCACCGTATCCTGGATGAGCTCAAAACCGCTCCAGCCAATATAGGCGCCAACGGCAAGGCCGACCCATGCGTCAAGATTGATGTGCGTCACCTGCGAAACAATTGCGCACGCCAACACGGCGCCTGTGGCAAGGACATCGTTCTTGGAATCCTGCGCGGTCGCATGCAGCGTCTCGGACTCAATGCGATCGCCGAGCTTTTGGTTGAGGGCCGCCATCCACAGCTTTACAACCATCGAAAGTGCCAGGACCGCCACCAGGGCAAGCGAGAACTCGACAGGCTCCGGGTTGACAATACGCTCCACCGAGGACTTCACCAGTTCGATGCCAATAAGCAGCACGAGCGCCGCCACGACCAAACCCGAGAGATACTCGTAGCGACCGTGGCCGTAAGGATGCTCGGGGTCGGCCGGCTTGCTCGCCAGCTTAAAGCCCAGCACGCTCACGATATTCGAGCTTGCATCGGACAGGTTGTTCATGGCATCCGCCACAATCGAAACCGATCCCGACAGCACGCCAATTACGCCCTTCGCAGCGCATAGTGCCACATTGGCGAGAATACACACCACGCCCGTCAACGTGCCCACGCGCGCACGGTCGCCCTGCGCACGCTTAACAATCCACTCGACCATCTACATCCGCCCCCACGGTACTACCTATATATCTATTGCTCAAACGGATTGTAGTGTAGCCACTTTGTCCCCCAGATACAAAAAAGGCCGCAACCCACACGGGCCACGGCCTTGGAATATGGCAAAGGAATCGTCCTTGTGTCGCACAGGTTTACGCGCTTACTTCGGCCACGCTCTTCGAGGTTTCGGGTGAATCGGCTCCGTCCCCCGTCGTCTGTCCCTTCGCCGGCACCACGCCAAAGCAGTAGCTCAGCGCCGCAGACACCGCAAATGCCACACCGCCGGCAGCGCAGCACCACAGCAGGTTCGAGATGCCGCCCGTGGCAAAGCCAATGACCATAAGGACATTCGTCATGCCGATGGTATAGGCCGTAACGTGGCCCACGGCCGCAACAAGGCCTCCGACGGCGCCGCCAATGGCCATGCACGTCAGGCACCTGCCATATTTAAAGCCGCAACCGTACAGCGCCGGCTCGCTTACGCCGCCAAGAACACCCGAGATTGAATAGCCCAGCATGAGCGCCTTCTCGTCCTTATCCGCAACGCGAAGCGACGCGCCAAAGGGCATGCCCCAAACGGCGAACGTTGCCATCGTCGCGGCGATCAGGATGCACGAATCCGTTCCCACACTCATAAACTGCGCATAGGCGAGCGATAGGACAACGTTGCTGACGCCGGCGATCTTTAGGAACTCCCAGCCCGCAGCAAGCCCCATGAGCGTGAGCAGCGACACGATGCCACCGGAATTGCCAAGCATAAACATAAGCTGGCCCAACAGCAAGCCCAGACAGCTGCCCGCCGGCGCCGTAATACACAGCGAAACCGGAACCATGACAAGCATGGTCGCAAACGGAACGAACGAAAACGCCACGGCCTTAGGGATAACGCGCTTAAAGAAACACTCCACTCGCCATAGCACGGGCACCGAGATGAGAACCGGAATAACAGTCGTCGTGTAATCGTTGACCGGCGCAGGAAGCAGACCATACACGGAAGTCATCGATGCCCCCGTCGTCGATGCGGCATCGACAAGCTTGAGTAAATCGGGCGCAATCAATACGCCGCCCAGCATCATGCCCAGCTGCTCCGAGCAACCGAGCTGGCGGGCGGCCGCCCAACCAAGATAAATGGGCAAAAAGTAGTAGCCGGCGTTATAGAGCCAACTGTAGAACAGGCGATAGATATCGGAATCGGCAGACCACAGGCCCAGCATGCCTTCGCCCATAATGACAGCGACGGTGCGGAACAACGCCGCGCAGACAATAAACGGCAGCGCCGACATCATGCTTTTGGACAGATAGTCCACCACGGCCATGGCGTTTGATGAAACCGACGTTGTAAACGAGGTGTTAGAAACTTGTAGCATGGAATGCCTTTCCCAATATGACATGCGGGCTGTCCCTTTGTCACATCGTGCGGTATCGACCGATTGCGCGGTACTTTTCGTAGCGGAGGTTTGTGAGGGTCGCGTCGTCGAGCTGCCCAAGCGTATCGAAGGCATCAAATGCCGAGGACATGACGGCACCGGCGATCTCCTCATGCGACAGGCCCCTATCGTCAACAATGCCGTCGATGATGCCGAGCGCCAACAGATCGGGGGCCGTGAGCTTAAGCGCCTCGGCGGCCTCATTCGCGCGCTCGGTATCCTTCCACAGGATCGACGCACAGGCCTCGGGGCTCACGACCGAATAGGCCGAGCTCGAGAGCATCAGGATGCGGTCGGCCACGGACAGCGCCAGCGCGCCACCAGAGCCGCCCTCGCCTGTCACCACCGAGACAATCGGCGTCTTGAGGCCGCTCATCTCCATGAGATTCTGGGCAATCGCCTCGCCCTGGCCGCGCTCCTCGGCACCGATGCCGCAAAACGCGCCCGAAGTATCGACCAGACACAGAACCGGTCGACCAAACTTTTCGGCCTGGCGTATAAGGCGACGCGCTTTGCGGTAGCCCTCGGGATGTGCCATACCAAAGTTGCGACGCATGCGCTCTTTGGTCGTGGTACCGCGCTCGACGGCGATAACCGTCACGGGTCGCCCGTCTTTCCAGCCAATGCCAGCCACCACGGCGGCGTCGTCGCCAAAGTAACGGTCGCCATGCAGCTCCACAAATCCATCCAGGCCCAGCGAGATCATCTCGCCCGCCGTGGCGCGATCTGCCGAGCGGGTCTGCTTGACAATCTCGAGCGCGGTTTTTGGTGCGGTCGAGCGCTTGAACAAGTGTCCCAGCTTTTTGCCGCGACGACCCGTATGCACGATCTCATGCGGTGCCCCCAGGCCGGGCGCGTGCCCTTCGTGCAGTGCCAGCAGCTCGCCTACCGTGAGCGCAATCTCGCCACGCGGAACAACGGCATCGCAAAAGCCGTGCCCCAGCAAAAACTCGGAGCGCTGGAATCCCTTGGGCAGGCGCTTGTGCATGTTCTGCTCGATCACGCGCGGGCCGGCAAATGCCGTCAGGGCATCGGGCTCGGCCAGGATAATATCGCCCTCCATGGCAAAGCTCGCGGTTACGCCTCCGGTCGTGGGGTCGGTGAGCACCGTGATATACAGACCGCCCGCCTCGCTGTGGCGCCTAACCGCCGCAGAAATCTTGGCCATCTGCATAAGCGACGTCACGCCCTCTTGCATGCGCGCGCCGCCCGAAACGGTAAAGCCGACAACTGGCAATCCAAGCTCGGTCGCTCGCTCAAATGTGCGACAGATCTTCTCGCCCACCACGGAACCCATCGAGCCCATCATAAAGTTGGCGTCCATAAAGAAGAGCGCGGTATCGCAACCGCAGATTTTGCCCCTGCCGCACACAACGGCGTCGCGCTCGCCCGAACGCTCGCACACGCTCTTAAGCTTGTCGGCATAGCCGGGAAACGAGAGGAAGTCCTCCGACGCCAGATTGGCATCCCATTCCTCAAACGTGCCCTCGTCGACCGTCATGCGCATGCGCGCGCGACCGCTCACGCGAAAGTGTTTGCCGCAACGAGGGCAGACCTCGAGGTTGTCGTGCAGGCGTGCTTCATCGATCACGCGGCGACACTCCGGGCACTTGATAAACACGTGGCGCGCGGGAAACTCGGCGCACGACTCGGTCATCGGCCCCTCGAGGACGTTGACCGTCTTTGCTTTTCTATTCATCAGCATAGAGATGCCCCATCAGATCGGTGTGGTACATGCCCGACAAGAACTCGTCGTTTGCCAGCACGTCGAGCTGAAGCTCGCTGTTTTCGCTCACGCCCTCAATCACGAGCTCGCCCAGGGCCGAGCGCATCTTGCGAATGGCGCCGTCACGCGTGGGCGCACACACGATGAGCTTGCCGAGCATGGAGTCGTAGTACGGCGGAACTTTCGCACCGGTAAACATGGCGGAATCCCAGCGCACGCGCGGACCACCCGGCACACGCAACGCGGTGACCGTTCCGCATGACGGCAGAAAGTCCGGCGTTTCGGCATTGATGCGGCACTCCATGGCGTGGTTGCGGACCGGCATATCCTCCTGCTCAAAGGGCAGAGGCTGGCCGGCTGCCACGCGCAGCTGCCACTTGACCAAGTCGGTATCGGTCACAAACTCCGTAACCGGATGCTCCACCTGCAAGCGCGTGTTCATTTCCATAAAGTAGAAATTGCCGTCGTCCGAATACAGGAACTCGATGGTACCGGCTCCTTCGTAGCCGACGGCACGAGCCAGGTCACGCGCTGCCTTGTGCATGCGAGCACGAATGTCGTCGTGTCCGTCGAGGCACGGCGCGGGGCTCTCCTCGATTAGCTTTTGGTTGCGACGCTGCACCGAGCACTCGCGCTCGCCGAGCGAAAACACATGGCCCTGCTTATCGGCCATAATCTGCACCTCGACATGGTGCGCCGGCGCGACGAACTTCTCCATGTAGCACTCGCCGTCGCCAAAGACGGCCTCGCCCTCGACACGCGCCTCGATGAACGCCTTTGCCGCATCTTCCACGCGCTCGACCTTGCGAATACCGCGACCGCCGCCACCTGCACGCGCCTTAATGAGCACGGGACAGCCAATGCGCTCGGCCTCGGCCGTTGCCTCCTCGGGGCTTTTGAGCAAATCGCAGCCCGGCACGATGGGCACGCCCGCCGCGGCAGCCGTTCGACGTGCGGCGTCCTTGTCGCCCATGCTGTCGATCACCTTGGCCGAAGGACCAACAAACGCCAGGCCATACTTGTCGCAGTCGCGCACGAAGCTCGCCTTCTCGGAAAAGAAGCCATAGCCGGGATGAATTGCCTTAGCTCCCGACTTTACGGCACAGGTGAGCACGGCATCGTCGTTGAGGTAGCTCTCGGCAAGACGCGGGCCACCGATGCAATACGCCTCGTCGGCAAGCTGCACGTGCAGCGCGTCCGCATCGGCCGTGGAATAAACAGCGACGGTCTTGATGCCCATATCGCGGCACGCGCGGATAACACGGACCGCGACTTCGCCGCGGTTGGCGATGAGCACTTTGTCGAACATGGAGCCTTCCTTAACTTTCGTGCATGAGTGCAAAAGACATATCGGCGCGGCAGCAAACCTCACCGTTGACGCTCGCGGTACCCGTCGCAAAGCGGAACGGCCCGCGCGCACGCGTGATGGAGCACACCAGATCCACCGTGTCGCCCGGGCGCACCGGACGCTTAAAGCGCACCTTGTCCAGACTCGTGTAGAACGGCGTCGCGCCGCGCGCCTCCTCATCGCCCATCAGCAGCACGCAGCAGTTTTGGGCGAGCATCTCGCACTGGATCACGCCGGGGACCACCGGGTTTCCCGGAAAATGCCCCTGCAAAAAGTATTCGTCGCCCGTAATCGTGATCTTGCCGTGGGCCTCGTCGCCCACCAGCTCGGCTTCGTCGAGCAAAAGCATCGGCTCGCGATGCGGTAACAGCTTCTTGAGCTCTTCTTTGTTCATGGATATCACCTATCCGATCCTCATGAGGCAGCTGCCAAACTCCACGAGGTCGCCGTCGGCCACGCAGATCTCGAGCACCTCGCCATCCGCCTCGGCCGTCACCTCGTTGAGAACCTTCATGGCCTCGATGATGCAGAGGGTCTCGCCGGCCTTGACCTTGGAGCCCACGTGCACAAACGGCTCGTCGCCCGGCGCCGGGGCAGCATAGAACACGCCGACCATGGGAGCGGTCACCTCGGTGCCCTTGGGCTCCGGTGCGGCGGCAGGCGCCTGCGCGGCGGGCTCCGGTGCGGCGGCAGGCATGGCGACAGGAGCCACCGCCGGAGCAGTCACGGCACCCGGCATAGGCATGGGCACGGCAACCGGCTGTGCGGCGCTCGCGCGCTCGAGTTCGACCGCGGTGCCATCGGGCTCCTCAACGCGTACGCGCGTGAGGCCGCGGTCCTCCATAACATCGGCTATCTCGGCAAGTCTTTTGGAATCCATGCTCTAGCTCCTCGTATATCTACGCAGCGCGATGGCGGCGTTGTGTCCGCCAAAGCCCAGGTTGGTCGAAAGCGCCCAGGTAAGGTCGGCGCGAACCGCGCGATTGGGCGTGTAGTCAAGATCGCAGGCGGGATCGGGCGTGTGGTAGTTAATGGTCGGCGGCACCACGCCTTGTTCGAGCGCCATGGCGCAGGCCATGACCTCGATGGCGCCCGTGGCACCGATCATGTGGCCGGTCATCGACTTTGTCGACGAGACGTGCGCGGCGCGCGCCGCGTCCTCGCCGAGTGCACGCTTAATGCCCGCCGTCTCGGACGAATCGTTAAGCTTGGTCGAGGTGCCGTGGGCATTGATGTAGAGACCCTCGGAAGGCTTGACGTCGCCCTCGGTCACCGCCAGCGATATCGCGCGGGCAATGCCGGCAGCCTCGGGATCAGGACTCGTGATGTGATAGGCATCATCGGTGTTGCCGTAGCCCACGACCTCGGCATAAATGTGCGCACCGCGCGCCTGCGCATGTTCCATGCTCTCGAGTACCAGCACGCAGGCGCCCTCGCCCATCACAAAGCCGTCGCGGTCTGCATCGAACGGACGGCAGGCCGTCGCGGGATCGGGGTTGGTGGTCAATGCGCGGCAGGACGTAAAGCCCGCAACGGCATCGGGGATAATTGCAGCCTCGGCGCCGCCCGCGAGGATCGCGTCGGCATAGCCGTGCTTGATGGCGCGGAACGCCTCGCCCACCGCATGGGCCGAGGTTGCGCACGCGGTCACCACGGGCAGGGTCGGGCCCTTTGCCTTGTGGCGGATTGCGATATTACCCGATGCCATGTTGGGGATCATCATCGCGATCATATAGGGCGATGCGCGGCGGGGCCCACGTTCGGCAATCGTATGGACGTTGTCGACGAGCGTCGTCATGCCGCCCACGCCCGAGCCCACGTAGACGCCCAGGCGCTCGCGATCGATGGCGCCTTCGACATCAAAGCCCGCATCGTGCATGGCTTCGTCCGAAGCCGCCATCGCAAACTGAACGCAGGGGTCGAGATGCTTGGCGTCACGCTTGCCAAAGTACTCGTTGCCGTCAAAGCCCTTGACCTCGGCTGCCACCTTGACGGCAAACGCATCGGTATCGAAGTGCGTGATCGGGCCGATGCCGCACGTGCCGGCGCACATGGCCGCCCAGGTGGCAAGCGCGGTGTTGCCGAGCGGCGACACGGCACCGATACCGGTGATTGCAACTCTCTGTTCCATCATGGTCTCCTCATCCAAGCCGTTCTTCGGCCCTGGTTTCTACATCGCCATTCCGCCGTCGACGCGTACGACTTCGCCCGTAATGTAGGCAGCCGCATCGCTCACTAAAAATCGCACCACACCGGCCACCTCTTCGGGCTGCGCCATGCGCCTCAGGGGAATCTGCTCCTCGGTTACCGTACACACCTTCTCCGAGAGCTTTGCCGTCATATCTGTCTCGACAAACCCGGGGGCGACCGCGTTCACTCGTACACCGCGGGGCGCAAGCTCGCGCGCCACCGCCTTGGTCAGGCCGATCACGCCCGCCTTGGAGGCAGCGTAGTTGGCCTGCCCGGCATTGCCCATCAGGCCCACAACCGAGCTCATGTTGACGACGCAGCCGCCGCGCTGGCGCATAAAGGTCTTGGTGAGCGCACGCGTCGTGTTAAACGTTCCTTTAAGATTGACATCGAGCACGCGATCGAAGGCGTCATCGCCCATGCGCATGAGCAGGCCATCGCGGGTGATGCCAGCGTTGTTGACGAGCGCCCAAATGGAGCCAAAGTCGTTGAGGACCGCTTCCACGCACGCGTTGACGGCAGCGGGGTCGGCCACGTCACATTGATATGAGCGCGCCGTGGCGCCAGCCGCCTCGCAGGCGTCGCACGTCTCGCGCGCCGCATCGACGCTGCCGGCATAGACGACGGCGATATCGTAGCCATCCTCCGCCAGACCGATAGCGCAGGCGCGGCCGATACCCCGCGAGCCGCCCGTGACCAGTGCCACGCGACGTGAGTCGTTGCGCTCGAGCGCGCCATTGTTCAAGTTGCCCATGTCATTCCTTTCGGGTTACAGCCCTGTGGACTATGCGAGCTCGTCGGCAATAGCTGCGACCTGCTCGGCCGTCTCGCACGAATACACACGAACGTCGCTCAACGTACGCTTGATCAGGCCGGACAGCGTTTTGCCGGGGCCGACCTCAATAAACGTGTCGATGCCCTGATCCTGCAGAGTATGCAGCGTGTCGACCCAGCGAACGGCATTGCTCACCTGGTTGGCCAAGACATCCGATACTGCTCGCGAGTCCGCCGGATAGGGCGCCGCCGTCATATTTGCCATGACCGGAATCAGCAGCGGAGACGGCGCGTGGCCGGCTTGGATATACGTCGCCAGTCCCTCAGTCGCCTCGGCCATATAGGGGCTATGGAATGCACCCGACACCGCGACCTTCATGGCCCGGCCGCCAGCCTCTTTTACTAGGACGTCGAGGGTCTGCAGCGCATCGGGCGCTCCGGCCACAACCGTCTGCTGGGGACTGTTGTAGTTGACCGGCCAGCAGTCCTCGCCGGCCTGCGCAGCCAGGTTCTCGACTTGCGCAGCATCAAGTTTGATGACGGCGCGCATGCCGCCGGGGTGACGCTCGGCCGCCGTGGCCATCAATGCCGCGCGCTCACACGCGAGCTCAAAACCCGCTCGCGTATCGAATGCCCCCGCAAAGGTGAGTGCAGCGACCTCGCCCAGCGAGAATCCCGCACAGGCGGCAGGCACCACGCCGCGCTCACGCAGAGCGGTAGCCGCTGCCAGGTCGTGAACGAACACGCACGGCTGCGTGTTCTCGGTCTGCGAGAGCTCCTCCTTGGAGGCGCTCCGGCACTGCTCGCTGGTCCCCGGGCGCACCTCGTCGACAATGGCGAACACCTCGGCGGCCGCCGGCGATGCCTCGATCAGGTCGACGCCCATCGCGGGGTTTTTGTG
>CABUBS010000057.1 GCA_902489855.1 uncultured Collinsella sp. | reverse complement strand
GCTCCGGCGGCGGCACGGGTAATAAAGCCCGCCAGCCACGAACCGGTGCCGCTCTTCGCTGCAGGCGCTCCCGAAGTGGCAGCTTTGCGCGCAGGCGTCTTGGGAGAAGATGCCTTGGGACGATTGGACACGATTAAGCCTCCTCGGTCTTGCTCAGTCCACCAAACCTACGGTCACGGCCCTGATAGGCCAAAATGGCGTCGACAAGGCCCCAACGATCAAAATCGGGCCAATAGGTATCGGTGACGTAGAACTCGGAATAAGCCACCTGCCACAGCAGATAGTTCGAAAGGCGCAGCTCACCAGAGGTGCGAATCACAAGCTCAGGATCGGGAAGACCGGCAGTATAGAGGTGAGAAGCCACCATGTCGTCATCAATTGCGGCAGGGTCGATCTTACCGGCGGCAACGTCGAGTGCGATCTGACGGACAGCGCGAGTAATCTCGGCACGCGCGCCGTAGTTGACGGCAAGCGCCAGCGTCATACCGGTGTGATCGGCGCACTCAGCAAGACCGCGTTCAAAAACGTCGCGGGTCTTCTTGGGCAGCGCGGAAATATCACCCAAAAAGACAACGCGCACGTTTTCGCGCTTCAGAAGCGGCAACTCGTCGATGAACGTCTTGGCAAACAGGTGCATCAAGACGTTGACCTCATGCTGCGGGCGGTTCCAGTTTTCGGTAGAAAACGCATAGGCCGAAAGCACGTCGACGCCCAGGCGCACGCAGGCGGTAATGATCTCGCGCAGCGAGACGATACCCGCCTTGTGGCCCTCAGTGCGTGCAAGACCGCGCGACGTGGCCCAACGACCGTTGCCGTCCATGATGCATGAGATATGGTGCGGAATGTTATTGAGGTCAAGGTCTGAAAAACCGACGCCCGCAGGGGCGTCGGCAAAGTACTCGACCAGTTTATGCTCGTCGTATTGCACCTTAGATCTCCATGACCTCGGCTTCTTTTTCCTTCAGAAGCTCCTCGACCTTGGCGACATACTCATCAGTGTGCTTCTGGACCTTGGCCTGCTCGCGACGGACATCGTCCTCGGTGAGCTCCTCATCGCGCTCGAGCTTGTTGTTGAAGTCGCGACGGATGTTACGGATAGACACCTTGGCCTGCTCGGCGTACTCGCGGCACTCCTTGACGAGCTCGCGACGGCGCTCCTCGGTGGGAGCCGGGAACGGCAGACGAACGACGGTGCCATCGGAGTTGGGGGTAATACCCAGATCGGAAGCGCCGATGGCCTTGACGATAGCGTTGATAAGTGCCTTGTCCCACGGCTCGATGAGCAGCATGTGGGCCTCGGGGGTCTTGACGGCGGCAATCTGCGTGACCGGCGTGGGAACACCGTAATAATCGACGGTGATGTCGGACAGAATGTTGGCATTGGCGCGGCCGGTACGGACCTTGGAGAAGTTATGCTTGAGGGACTCGAGCGACTTGTCCATATGGGCGGTGATGTTCTCTGCCATGCTTAATCCTCCTGATAGACGAGCGTGCCGACGGGCTCACCCGCGAGCGCGCGCTTGACGGTGTCCTCGCCATCGATGTTGAGGACCAAAATCGGCATACGGTTGTCCTGGCACAGTGCCGTAGCCGTGGAATCCATAACCTGCAGACCGCGGACGAGCACCTCGTGATAGGTAATCTTGTCAAAACGGACGGCGTCGGCGCACTTGACGGGATCCTTGTCGTAGATGCCGTCAACCTTGGTGGCTTTAATCAGAATCTCGGCGCCGATCTCGCACGCACGAAGAGCCGCGGCGGTGTCGGTCGTAAAGTACGGATTGCCCGAACCGGCGGCAAAGATAACGACGTTGCCCTTGGAAAGGTGGTTGATGGCGCGACGGCGAATATAGGGCTCGCAGATCTCGTTCATCTGGATAGCGCTCATAACGCGGCAGGGAACATCGTTGTGCTCGAAGGCATCCTGCAGGGCGAGCGCGTTCATAACGGTTGCCAGCATGCCCATGTAGTCGGCCTGAGCACGCTCCATGCCACCGGCAGCGCCGGCCATGCCGCGGAAAATATTGCCGCCGCCGACAACGACGCCGACCTCATGGCCAACGGCGAGCAGCTCCTTGACCTGTTTGGCAAGATGGTCGGTAACCTTGGGGTCGATGCCATACTGGCCGTCGCCCATCAGTGCTTCGCCAGAAAGCTTAAGAAGCACGCGTTTATATCGGATGTCGGACAAAGCGATCCTCCTTTAGATTGAACTCTCAACATTCTATCAAAGGCTCTAAGAAGAGCCATGAAAAAGCAGGCTGTGAGTAAAACCCACAGCCTGCTCATTACCAGCTACAAGAGCTTATTTACTCGCCACGAACCAGACGGTCAAAGGCAACGACGGTAATGGTGTCGCCGAGCTCCTTGGAGACCTGCTCAGCGTACTTCTTGATGGTGAGGGAGCTGTCCTTGATGAACTCCTGCTCGGTGAGCACGGACTGCTTGTAGAACTTCTCCAGACGGCCGACAGCCATCTTCTCCTGGATAGCCTCGGGCTTACCGGACTCGGCAGCCTGAGCCATGTAGATCTGCTTCTCGTGCTCGACGGTCTCGGCCGGAACCTGATCGCGGGTAGCACAGATCGGGGCGACGGCGGCAACCTGAAGGGCAACGTCGTGAGCGAAGGTCTTGAAGGACTCAGCCTGAGCGGTCTCGGCCTTCTCGAAGGCGAACTCGACGAGGACGCCGATCTTACCACCCATGTGGATGTAAGAAGCGAGCGCGCCGTTCTCAGCCTTGCGAGCAGCGAAGCGGGAGATCTTCATGTTCTCGCCCATGATGTGAATCATCTCGGTGAGCTCGGAGGAAACGGTCTCCTCGCCCATCGGCTTCTCGAGCAGAGCGTCGACGTCAGCAGGCTCGGTGGTAGCGACAACCTCAGCGACCTTGGAAGCAAAGCCGGTGAACTTGGCGTTGGAGCCAACGAAGTCGGTCTCGCAGGAGAGCTCGAGCAGAGCGCCGGTCTTGCCATCCTCGGAGACGAACGCGGCGACAGCGCCCTCGTTGGTCTCACGGCCAGCCTTCTTGGCAGCCTTGGCAAGGCCGTTCTTACGCAGAACGTCGACAGCGGCGTCCATGTCGCCGTCAGCCTCGACGAGAGCCTTCTTGCACTCCATCATCGGGGAGTCGGTCATCTCGCGGAGCTGCTTAACCATAGCGGCGGTAATCTGGGCCATTGTGGTTCCTTTCAAAGAGATGAAAAAGAATTAACTAAGACTGATTTACTCGGCCTTGGGCTCAGCGGCCATCTCGGCCTCGGAGACCTGCTCCTTGCCGGAGCCAGCGAGGCAGGCGTCAGCCATGAGCTCGCACATAAGGGTGACAGCGGAGATAGCGTCATCGTTGCAGGGGATGCCGTACTCGACCTCGTCGGGATCGGAGTTGGTGTCGATCAGGGCGACGACGGGGATGTTCAGGCGCTGGGCCTCCTTGATGGCGTTCTCCTCGCGCTTGGTGTCGATGACGAAGAGAGCCTGGGGCAGACCCTTCATGTCGCGGGCGCCACCGAGGTTGGTCTGGAGCTTAGTGAGCTCCTTGCCGAGAACAGCCTGCTCCTTCTTGGGCAGAACAGCCATGCGGCCGTCCTCGACCATAGCCTCGAGCTCCTCCATGCGGTTGATGCGGGAGCGGATGGTGACGAAGTTGGTCAGCATACCGCCGAGCCAACGCTGGTTGATGTAAGGCATGTTGGCGCGCTCAGCAGCGTTCTTGACGGCCTCCTGAGCCTGCTTCTTGGTGCCGACGAACAGCACGTTGCCACCCTTGGCGACGTTCTTGACGAAGGTGTAGGCCTGGTCGGCGTCGAGGATGGTCTGCTTGAGGTCAAGGATATAGATGCCGTTGCGCTCACCGAAGATGAACGGCTTCATCTTGGGGTTCCAGCGACGGGTCTGGTGACCGAAGTGGCAGCCGGCCTCGAGCAGGGTGCGGATATTAATCTTGGTAGCCATGTTAAACCTCCTGTGGTTTGCCTCCGCGCGGGGTCATCCTCCAAAACCAACCCGGACATGTGCTACCAAAGCCCGGGCACCACGGTATGAAGTAGCCGCGCGTGCGTGATAAAAACATGTTGCCGTGAAGCAACCCGATGAATGATAGCAGGAATGCTTCTTCCTGCCAACCCGCAATCAAAACCACACACCTGAGTGCGGCGCGGGACGTCCCAGCAACTATTCGCCGCGGGGATGGGCTTGAGCCACAGCCCGCTTAAGCCGATCGGGTGTGAGATGCGTGTAGATCTGCGTCGTGGACAGGCTCGCATGACCCAGCAGCTCTTGGACCGAGCGCAGGTCCGCACCGCCCTCGAGCAAGTCGGTCGCAAAGGTATGGCGCATCGCATGCGGGGCGATGTCGGCCGGAATGCCGGCGAGCGTCGCCAGCGTATGGAACCGCCGCCGGAGCATGGCGGCGCTCATGCGATTGCCGCGCGCCGATATAAGCAGCGGATGCGGCCCGGTGGCGGGGTCACGGCGCTTTGCCTGAGCGAGCAACACCGGCCTCCCCTCCTCAATATAGAAACGAGTCACCTCGAGCGCACGACGATACAGGGGGACGATACGTTCTTTGCTCCCCTTGCCCCACAGGCGCAGCGTGCGCTCGGACCATGAGATGGATTCCACATTGAGCGCCGCAAGCTCTGAGATGCGGGCACCCGAGGCATAGAGCAACTCGAGCATCGCCGCATCGCGCAGTCCCGCGGGTGTTGAGGTATCGGGGGCTTTGAGGAGTGCCTCCACCTGTTGAGTCGTAAGGACGCCCGGCAGGTCGCGCGGCAGCTTGGGCGATGCGATCGCCGAGACCGCATCGCCCTCGACAATCCCCTCGACAGCCATCCACCGATAGAGTGAGCGAATGGCAGACAGGTGTGCCGCAAGGGTCCGAGCCGCCACCTGGCCACGCGACAGCTCGGCCAAATAGGAACGAACGGTCCGTACGTCGGCGGCGCGAGCGTCGATGCCCTCGCGTTCGCACCACGCAGCAAAGCGCTCCAGCCTCGAGCCATAGGCCGTCACCGTGTTGGGAGAAAGTCCCTCGACGCGTGCGATATAGGCGATAAACGAGTCGACGGTGTCGTACAGGTCAAAGGCTATGACCGGTCGCCTCCAAACAGATCGGGGCGAGTGGCCAGATAGGCGTCAAGGGCCTCGAGCGCACGGTCCGCATAGGCCTGGTAGCGGTCGCGCTTGCTGCGGCGCTTACCATCCTCGAGTGGCGGCACCAGGCCAAAGTTGACATGCATGGGCTGATAGCCCACGGTGGCAGGATCGGTCGCATAGCCCACGAGCGCACCCAGGGCGCCCACGCGGGGCAACTCGACGGAATCGGCGCCGATAGCCTCTGCATAGGTGTTGAGCGCCGCGAGCAGACCGGTCGCCACGGCTTCCATGTACCCCTCGGTGCCGGTGATCTGACCGGCCAGGCGCACGCCGGTACCGGGCACGGCAAAGGTGCCATCGAGCACGTGCGGGGCGTCGACAAAGGTATTGCGGTGCATGACACCGTAGCGGAAGAACTCAGCGTTCTCCAGGCCCGGCACCATATGGAAGACGCGCTTCTGCTCGCCAAAGGTCAGGTTGGTCTGGAAGCCCACCAGGTTATAGGCGGTCTTCTCCTTGTTCTCGGCACGCAGCTGAATCGCCGCCCAAGGGCGACGTCCGGTACGCGGGTCGGTGAGGCCGACGGGCTTCATGGCGCCAAAGCGAATGGCGTCCTTGCCGGTGCGCGCAACCTCCTCGGCAGGCTGGCAGGCCTGGAACAGATCGCCGCCCTCAAAGTCCTTGAGCACCACGCGGTCGGCCGTGGTGAGCGCCTCGATAAAGGCCTCGTACTCCTCCTTGTTGAGCGGAGCGTTGAGATAGTCGCCGCTCCCCTGCTCCTCGTAGCGCGACTGCGAAAACAGCACGTCCATATCGAGCGTGGAGGCATCGACGATCGGCGCCGCGGCATCGAAGAACGCAAGGGCGTCGCCACCGACGAGCTTCATGACCTCTTCGCTCAGCGCCGGTGAACACAGCGGGCCCGCGGCAATGACCACGTGGCCCTCGGGGATCTGGGTGACCTCGCCGTGAACGACCTCGATATTGGGGCGGGCGGCAACCTCAGCCTCGACGAGCTCGGAGAATGTAACACGGTCGACCGCCAGGGCGCCACCAGCGGGAACAGCAGCGCGATGGGCGCAGTCGAGCAGGACTGAACCCATGCGCTCAAGCTCGGCCTTCAGCAAACCAGCCGCGGAATCCGGACGGGTCGACTTAAACGAATTGGAGCAGACGAGCTCTGCCAGGTGATCGGTATGGTGAGCCGGGGAGCTCACCTGGGGGCGCATCTCGCACAGCTTTACGGCAAACCCGCGGTCTGCCAGCTGGATCGCGCATTCCGAACCCGCCAGACCGCCACCGATAACCGTCACCTGATCGAACTGCATCTGCAAACACCTTTCTAATTGACACGTTTTCCATTGTGACCGAAGGGCGTCTGGGCGTGAAGGGCAAACTTGGAGGGCGCATACCTTCCATCCATCATGCGCTCGATAAGGCCCTCGAGTTCAAGCGAACCCAAGAGTTTGAGTACGCCGACAGCATCGAGTGAGACGAGCGCCGCGATGTCGTCGACCTTGAGCGGCGAGGCGATGAGCGCATGCATCACGGTCTGCTGTGTTGGATTCAGGTCGGCAATGCCGGGAGCATCGGGGCGCGAGTAGCGCAGGGTGCCGTATATGCGAGAGATAGCCATCTCGATGGACTCCTCGTCGACAATGCAGCAGGCACCGTTCGCAATGAGGTAATTCGTGCCACGCGACTCGGGCGATAGGATCGACCCCGGCACGGCAAGAAGTTCGCGCCCCAAATCCATAGCAGCCTCGGCTGTAGAAAACGTCCCGGAAGGCATACCCGCCTCGGATACAAAGAGGGCTTGCGACAGGGCCGCGATCACGCGATTGCGACGCGGAAAGGCAAACTTGCGCGGACCCATGCCCCACGGAGAGATCGACACGACCGCGCCGCCCGTATCGAGCGTGCGCGTAATAAGCCCCGCGCTCGAACGCGGGTAGACCACGTCGGCGCCCGTCCCCAGCACCACGACGTGTTTGCCGCCGGCGTTGACCGCAGCCCAACCCGAGGCCTGGTCACAACCGACCGCACCGCCCGAAACTACCGTCACTCCCGCCTCAACCGCCACCTTCGCCGCAAGCTCTGCCACGGCAAGACCATACGGCGAGGCCTTTCGCGCACCGATGATGGAGAGCGCGGGCGTCGAAAGCGCCTCGGGGTTGCCGCGCACATAGAGCGTCTGAGGTACATCAGAAAGCTCCAAAACGGTCTCGGGATACAACGCGTCACCTGGATGCAGCTCGAAGGTCCCCTCAGCCATCATTGGTCCCTCCTTCCCTGGTACATCGCCGCCTCGAGCACGTGGTCCTGCGTCACCTGCTCGCTCTCGGCGACATCTGCGATCGTGCGCGCAATGCGAACAAGGCGCACGATGCCACGCCCTGTGAGATGCGTGCGCTTCGACAGGCCGAGCACACACTTCTCCGCCGCATCATCGAGCTCAAAGGTCGAAACGACGCCGTCAATGGACCGAGTCTCGTCATCCTCGGCCTCGGCATCCGCATCGTCCATGCGGGATTCGCGCCAAGCGCGAAAGGCGCGACCGCGCACAACGTAGTCACGTAACTCGGCCGACGACATGCCCTCCGCACCCTCGATAATCACTTGAGGGTCGGGACGGGTCACATCGATCATCATGTCGATACGGTCGGCCAAAGGACCGCGCAGTTTAGACCGATAGCGCTCGACCATCGCCGCCGAGCAGCGACACGGCACCTCGCGATCGCCCAAAAAGCCGCAGGGGCAGGGATTGCTCGCAGCCAGCAGCTGAAAGCGCGACGGGAAGGTAAAAGCCCCGTCGACGCGTACGATCCTCACGTAGCCGCGCTCGATGGGCTGACGCAGCGTCTGCAGCACGCCAGTGGGAAACTCGGCAAGCTCGTCCAAAAAGAGCACGCCGCCATGAGCAAGGCTGATCTCACCCGGGTGCACCGGGCGCCCGCCGCCGATAAGGCCTGCGGTCGAAATACTGTGGTGGGGACTGCGGAAGGGGCGGTGCCCCGCCAACAAGCCATCAATGTTCTCACCCAAAACCGAATGGATGCACAGTGCCTCCTGCTGATCCTCAACGGAAAGCTCGGGCAGGATGCCGGTCATACGGCGTGCGAGCATCGTCTTGCCCGATCCCGGAGACCCGATCATGAGCAAGCCGAGTTCTCCTGCCGCCGCAAGCGCCATGCCGCGTTTAGCGACTTCCTGCCCCAGCACGTCTGCATAGTCGAGCTCGGGCTCAAAGGTCGCCTCGACACCCTCGGAATCCAAGTAGTGCCGTGCGGCATCGCCCATGCCGTGAGCAAGCTGAGACAGATGGTCGATAAAGCCGCAATCTACGCCCGCGAGTGGCACATGCTGGTCGGACCTGCCGGCGATAAAAGACAGCCCCATGTCGCGAGCCAATAGCTGAAACGCCACCTCGCCCTTGACGGGAAGCACCGTACCGTCCAGACCAAGCTCACCTGCGATAAGGCAGCGATCGAGGTTGTCACGGGGAATCTGCTCATCGGCCGCTAGAACCGCGATGGCGATGGGCAGGTCAAAGCCGCTACCGGTCTTGCGGATATCGCCGGGTGCCAGGTTAACGGTAATGCCCGAGCGCGGGATCTCGAACCCGGCGGAGCGCATCGCGCAGCGAATACGACCGCGTGACTCCATCACCTCCATACTCGGAATGCCGAGCATCTGGATGCCCGGAACGCCACCGGCAAGCGAGACCTCGACCGTGACGTGAATCGCCTCGACGCCGCGGATGCAGGCCGCGTGAACGGCAAACGTCTCGAACGCCATCACGACACCTGCCAATCGAACGCGTTGTACTGGTGCTCGATCTCGGCGATATGCCCGCCGCGGATGGTGACACCCACAGCATCGAAGCGAATCGCCTTGAGCGGATAATGCTCCATGAGATAGCAGCTTGCGATGCGGCGGTAGCGGCGTTGCTTTTGGGCGTCCACGGCCTCCTCGGGAAAGACCCGCGTGGTGCAATCCAGGGCGACGCGTCTCGTCTTGACCTCGGCCATCACCACGACATCGTCGAGCTCATCGAGCAGCACCAGATCGGCCTCGCCCTCGGTGCAACGATAGCCCTGCTCCAGCAAGGTGTAGCCGCGCTCGTTAAAGTAGTCGATGGTGATCAGCTCGCCCAGCATGCCTAGCTCGCGGGGACTGAGTCCCTTGATAAACTCGGGCGTCATCGCCCCGGAGTCGAGCTCGCCGTTTTCCCAACGCTCCTTGAGCTGCTGCGTCTTGCTCTTTTTGCTTGCGGCACTCATGGGGTCTCCTTTCCCGCACACTGCATTGCCCCGATGATGAGGGCACCTTTCATGCGGGTAAGTACCGGAAGCAAACCAAAAGCTGACCAAATGCCGTCAAAAAACGGGCCGTACGCAACAATGGTGTTGCATACGGCCCGCTACCAGCAGGTTTATAAAACCCCAGAGGTCCATGTCTCCACAATTGGCCTAGAAAAGGCGCTCAGTCTGCAGAAAGTTTCCGCAAAAGCTCACGCGGTGCAGCGGACAAAGTCCATGTTTGCGAATGGCCTCGATGTGCTCGGGGCTCGCATAGCCCTTCGACTCGGCCAGATGGTACTCGGGATACTCGGCGTCGTACTCGACCATCATCTCGTCACGCGTGACCTTGGCCATGATGGACGCCGCGGCGATGCAGGCGATCTTGGCATCGCCCTTAACCACGTCGCGCTCATTGGGAACGGCGCCCAAGGGGTTGCCATCCATGAGGACGCAGTCGGGTTCAAGTCCCGTATCGGCCACCGCACCCGCAACGGCAGCGCGGATGGCGCGGGCCATACCCATCTCATCGATATCTGCAGGAGCGATATGGCAAAAGCCGATAGCAGTCGCCACCTCGGCAATCTTAACCGAGAGCAGCTCGCGGCGCGCCGGCGTGAGCTTTTTGGAATCGTTGATGCCCCAGATGCGCGGCTCCATCGGAAGGCACACGGCACACACGGTCAAGGGCCCCGCTACCGAGCCACGGCCCACCTCGTCGACGCCCACGACCACGCCATCACCGCCGAGCTCATGCATAAGCTCGTACATGCCGTTGACGCGCTCGCGCTCGGCAAGCTCCTTGGCATGGCGCTTAAGAGCACGCTCGCAAGCCTTGATCACCTGCTGGCGCGGGTCCTCGCGATAATGCTCCACGAGGGCGGGGATCTCCTCAAACGTTGCGCTCGCCAGCTCTCCGGCAACCTGCGATGCCGAAACCGAGCTCGTCATGTTGGCCATACCAGGCCCTCCTTGCATGCAAATCAGATAAAAAGAAGGGCCACCCGAAGGTGACCCTTGTGTCCAAACGAGTGGACAGACGCTGCGATCTTCTTAGCGCTTCTCGGGGATGCGAGCAGCCTTGCCCACCTTGTCGCGGAGGTAGTACAGCTTGGCGCGACGGACGCGACCATGACGAACGACCTCGAGCTTGGCGATCTTGGGGCTGTGAAGCGGGAAGGTACGCTCAACACCGACACCGAAGGACATCTTGCGGACGGTGAAGGTCTCGCGGGCACCGGCGCCGGCCATGCGGATGACGTCGCCCTGGAAGACCTGGATGCGCTCGCGGTCGCCTTCCTTAATGCGGTAGTGAACCTTGACGTTGTCGGCGACGCGAACCTGAGGAATGTCCTCGCGGATCTGCTGACGCTCGATTGCGCGGATGTAATCCATGTGCAATTCCTTACTCTTCTAGAGGTGCCGTACCACCTTGGCCGGCACGTAGTTGAACAAACGTATTCGAGTATACACGCGCGGGTTTCTGCTGCAAGAACAATTTTTTACGCAGACAAAAAGACAAAACCCGCACATGACAACCGCCCGTCTCACGAATGAGACGGGCGGCATGAAGGGGGGGGGCTACGCTAGGCGTCTAAACCCAAAACGTTAGGCGGAACGCTTGGCCTCGAGCTTGGCCTGAGCGGCAGCCAGGCGTGCGAGGGGCACGCGGTAGGGCGAGCAGGACACGTAGTCCACGTCGGCCACGTTAAACAGGCCCTTGATGGACTTGGGGTCGCCGCCGTGCTCGCCGCACACGCCAAAGTGCATGTCGGGATTGGTGGCACGACCCATCTCGACGGCCATGCGCACCAGCTCGAGCACCGCCGTATCGATGGTCTCGAAGGGATTGTCCTTCAAGATTTTCTTGTGCATGTACAGCGGGATGAACTTGGCCTCGGCATCGTCGCGGGAGAAGCCGAAGGTGGTCTGGGTGAGGTCGTTGGTGCCAAAGCAGAAGAAGTCGGCATGATGGGCGATCTCGTCAGCGACCATGCAGGCACGCGGCAGCTCGAGCATCGTGCCCACGGGAATATTGAGCTCGACGCCTTCCTCGGCGGAAACCTCGGCGATCACGCGCTCGATAACCTCGCGGGTCTGAACATGCTCGGCCGTAATGGAAACGAGCGGGACCATAATCTCGGGGCGCGGGTCGACGCCCTCCTTGATAAGGCGGGCGGTCAGACCGAGGACTTCCTGGCGATGT
>CABUBS010000056.1 GCA_902489855.1 uncultured Collinsella sp. | reverse complement strand
GAGGGATAGCCCACCATGGTAACCGGCGGCGAGTCTGGTGCTATCGCCGGCACGCTCACGGCTATCGTGGGCGCCACCGAGAACGATATCGCCCCGGTCCGCGACATCCTTGCCACCTTTGCGGCAAATATCTGCTGCTTCGATGGCGCCGGCAAGGGCCAGGCTGCCAAGCTCGCCAACCAGGTGTCGCTGGGCGCCTGCATGGTCGGCATGGCAGACGCCATGGCATTTGCCGAGCTGAGCGGCCTCGATCTGGAGAAGACCCGCCAGATGATCCTGGGCGGTACCGGCAAGTCCGGCGCCATGGAGAGCCTGGCTCCCAAGGCGCTCGACGGCGACTACAAGCCCGGCTTTATGGTCGAGCACTTCATCAAGGACCTGCGCTTGGCGCTCGCCTATGCCGACGATCGCGAGCTTGCGCTGCCCGGCGCCGACGTGGCCTTTACGCTCTACGACATGCTCGACGCCATCGGTGGCGCCAAGCTGGGCACCCAGGCCATCACGGTCCTCTATAAGGAGGAGGCCGATGCCATCGCCGCCGGTCTGGACTGGTCGCAGTATCGTCCCGAGGAGCATGGCGCTCACGAGGAAGGTTGCGGTTGCGGCGAGCACGGCGAGGACCATGAGTGCGGTTGTGGCCATCACCACGGCGAGGACCACGAGTGCTGCGGTGGCCACGGCCATGACGACGGCCACGAGTGCTGCTGCGGCCACCATCACGGGGAGTAGCGCCTATGAGCTGGACGTTCGTGGTGCTTGCGCTGGTGCTCTTTCTCTTTGCAATCTACATCGGCTTTTTGTGCGGCCAGTGGGCCTGCGAAAAGCGCGTGATCACCAAGCGCGACTACTGGATTGCCAACTTTGCGGGTGCGGCGGCAGTCGTCCTGCTGACCTGGGTGTTCTCGCTGTTCCCGCTGGTGCAGTTTGCGCCGATCGGCTGGCTCGGCGGCTTTATCGCCGGCCTTAAGATGAGCTTTGGCGAGTCCGTCGGTCCGTGGCGCAAGCACGACGAGGTCTTTAACGTCAACAAGGCTCATCGCGCCGCCGCCGACGCGGGCGACGCCGAGGAGCGCCGCCGCGCACGTCGCAATGGCGCGGCCGACCGACAGCTCATCTCGGTCACCGATGACAGCAAGGGTGCTGGCAAGCACGCTAAGAAATAGTAAGAAGAGGTAACTATGGCAGAAAACAAAGACGAACAGCTCACCGACGAGGAGCTGGCACAGCTCCAGCTGGCAGAGGAGAACGAGAACGCCGTCGACCGTCTGGTCCAGGAGCTCGGCTGCCCCACGCGCCGCATCCGCCAGTTTGCCGCTCGTGTGCTGCACCTACTTGCCGAGCGCGATCCGCAGCGCGTCGTGCCCTGCGTGCCCGCGCTGATCGAGGCACTCGACCGCCCCGAGGCGCAGACCCGCTGGGAGGCCCTCGATGCCCTGACGGCGCTCGCCACCACCTGCCCCGAGCAGCTGGGCGATGCCTTTGAGGGCGCCGAGACCGCACTGTTCGACGAGATCTCCTCCACGCTGCGCTATGCCGCCTTCCGCCTGCTGTGCGTGTGGGGTGCCACGAGCGTCGAGCGCTCGCGCGAAGCTTGGCCCATCCTGGACGAGGCCATCCAGTGCTACCACGGCGACCTTGAGTATCGCGACATGCTCGGTTGCCTGTACGAGTTTTGCCAGGGCGAGATCGACGCCGAGGTTGCCGAGAAGCTTGCGCAGCGCCTTAAGTTCGATGCCGAGAACGGCAAGGGCAGCTATCTCAAGGCCCGTTCGAGCGAGATTTGCGAAATGCTTGTTAAACGTTTTGGCCTTGATCTCTCCAAAAAGAAGAAGCGTGCTAGCGTTAAAAAATCTGACGACGCCGAAGACGAGGAGTAACAGATTATGGCGCACGATGTAGTCCTGATTCCCGGTGACGGTATCGGTCCCGAGATTACGCAGGTCATGCGCCGCGTGGTCGAGGCCACCGGTGTCCAGATCAACTGGAACGTCCAGGAGGCCGGCGCCGGCGTCATGGACGAGTTTGGCACGCCGCTGCCCCAGCATGTGCTCGATGCGGTCGCCGAGACCAAGGTTGCCATCAAGGGCCCCATCACCACGCCGGTCGGCACGGGCTTCCGCAGCGTCAACGTGGCCCTGCGCAAGCATTTCGACCTGTACGCGTGCGTGCGCCCCTGCCTGTCGCAGCCGGGCGACGGCTCGCGCTTCCGCGATGTCGACCTGGTAATCGTGCGTGAGAACACCGAGGACCTCTACGCCGGCATCGAGTTCGATGAGGGCGCTGCCGAGGTTGAGGAGCTCTCGCAGCTCGTCGAGCGTTCGGGCCAAAAGACCTTCGCCGCCGATTCCGCGATCTCGATTAAGCCGATCTCTATCGCCAAGAGCCGCCGCATTGTGGAGTATGCCTTTGAGTACGCCCGCCGTTGCGGTCGCAAAAAGGTGACGGCCGTGCACAAGGCCAACATCATGAAGGCGACCGACGGCCTGTTCCTGCGCGTGGCGCGCGAGGTGGCCGCCAACTATCCCGATATCGAGTTCAACGACAAGATCGTCGACGCCACCTGCATGGGTCTGGTCCAGAACCCCAACGACTTCGATGTCCTGGTGCTGCCCAACCTGTACGGTGACATTGTGAGCGACCTGTGCGCTGGCCTGGTGGGTGGACTGGGTATGGCTCCGGGTTCCAACATCGGTGCCGACTGCGCCATCTTTGAGGCAACGCACGGCTCCGCGCCCGATATCGCGGGCCAGGATATCGCCAACCCCACGGCCGAGATTCTGTCTGCGGCTATGATGCTCGATCATCTGGGCGAGAACGATGCGGCCAATCGCATTCGTGCCGCCGTATCTGCCACGCTCGACGAGGGTAAGCGGGTTACCGGCGACGTACGTCGTGCCCAGACCGGTTCTGTCGAGGGCGCGGTGGGTACGCAGGCCTTTGCTGATGCCGTTATTGAGCACCTGGCCTAAGACATACAGGCTGCAAACGCCTAAATAGTACTTAAGTGTTTGCGTATAACCTAAGAATCAATACGCCCGGCGCCTCGTCGGGCGTATTCTATGAGGGATTGTGTTCCCAATAAGGAGTAACTGATATGGGTCTGATTCAAAAGAAGGACGAGAAGGACGAGATCGACGGCATCCAGATCATCGAGCGCGGCGAAGGCCCCGATGGTGATGAGGAGGAGAAGATCGATCTGGTCGCCGGTACGTCTGCCGAGCACATTGCTGCCGGTACGACGGCCGAGGAGGAGGACGCTCGCCTGGAGGCTCAGATTGCCGCGGATGCCGCCGACGAGAACCTCATGCCCGAGGAACAGGACGAGGACGACGACTCCGACGCGGACGACCATGCATCCAAGCACAAGAAGACGATGATTGCCGCCTTTGTGGTCGCTATCGTGATCGCTGCTGTGGTCGGCTTCTTTATCGGCAACGGTGGTTTTGGCGGCAAGGGCGTCGGCTCGGCGACCCTCACCGAGGACCAGCTCGATTCGACCGTGGCAAGCTACAGCTACAACGGCAAGAAGAGCGACATCACCGCGCGCGAGGCCATTGAGAGCCAGTACAGCCTCGACACCGTCAAGGATGGCGATGGCAACTACACCGCTCCCTCTGCCGACGTCATTCTGTCCTACGTGCGCAACAAGATTCTGCTCGATGCTGCCGAGGACGAGGGCATTACCGTCTCTTCCAAGGAGATGAAGAAGTACGCCGAGGATTCCATCGGCACTTCGGACTACAAGACCATGGCCACGCAGTATGGCGTGTCCAAGGACCAGGCCAAGCAGATCGTCCGCCAGTCCGCGACGCTGCAGAAGCTCTACAAGAAGAAGGTGGGCGATAGCTCCGCAAGCATGCCGACTGCTCCGACCGAGCCTTCTGACGGCAACGAGGACACCGCGAGCAAGGATTATGCCGATTACATCATCAACCTTGCCGGCGACGAGTGGGATAGCTCAAAGGGCACTTGGAAGGATGCCGACGGCACCTATGCCAAGGCCTTTGCCGATGATGCCTTTACGGCCGATAGCGCCACCTACAAGCAGGCCATGACCGCCTATTACACCGCCTACCAGCAGTATTCCTCGCAGGCTTCGAGCGCCAGCTCCAAGTGGACCGAGTATGCTAACGGCCTCTATGCCAAGGCCAACATCAGCATCTACGGCCTGTTTGCGTAAGGCTTGCCTGCACTACTGCGCGCTAACCGATCACCTGATTAAGCCCGCTAGAACGGACAACGTTCTAGCGGGCTTTTTTGTTACCGAAACCACTGGGGTAGGCCTCGCGCCCGCACAAGCGCTCCATCGGGTTCCCCTAATTCATCTGGGAAAACAACTGCAAACGATTGCAAGTAACCGGTGAACGGTCGAAAACTACCGTTCACCGATAATCTCAAAACTGGTTCTAACTGGTATTAAGTCAAAAAGACCAATTCACATATCTTCACAATGACCTGCAATTTTTCTACACGCTATTTTTAGCCGCCCTGCGTTGTTTAGACACAGGAAAAGATCCGATTTTTTGCCAAAGCATTTCGAAACGGTTTCAAAACCGCAGGTAGAAGTGTTAACGACCGGTAAACGGTCGATTTATCACCGTGAGCGGTGCAAAAACGTTTTACCGTATGAATCAACGAAAGCGACCTCTTCTGGGGTGATATAGTGACAACAACACGTCACGTGGTTACTACCAGTTTAGAAACCACTGGTCTTCAAAGAACGCTTTCTAAGAAGCTTTAAGGGCGAGTGCCCGCTGGCTTCCGAAAATCATCGGACTCAGATCGTACACACCTTCGGAAGGGAAATTTGAATGGTTGGCTTTATTCTTACCGGTCATGGACAGTTCGCACCCGGCCTTGCAAGCGCTATCGCTATGGTTGCCGGCGACCAGCCTGCTTTTACCGTCGTTCCTTTTGAGGGCGACCAGGCCGCATCCTACGGTGAGGATCTCCGCGCCGCTATTACCGCCATGCGCGAGGAGTGCGATGGCGTGCTCGTCTTTACCGACTTGCTCGGTGGTACCCCGTTCAACCAGTCGATGATGATTGCTCAGGATGTCGATAACGTCGAGGTTCTGACTGGCACCAACCTTCCCATGGTTATTGAGCTTCTGTTCCTCCGCGGCAATGCCACGCTCGCCGAGCTTGGCGAGCAGGCCGTGACCGTTGGCCAGACGGGCATCACCGCCCAGACGGTCGCATCCGTTGCCGGCTCCGAGGAAGAGGATATCTTCGGCGACGAGGACGGCATCTAATGGCCGATTTCGGAGCCAACGTCCTGAGCTCCTCGGTCGCCCTTTTAGGCCTGCTTGTCATCATGGGCTTGATTTACACCATCTGGTCGCAAATCAACATGAAGAAGAAGCAGAAGTACTTCAAGGAGCTGCACACCGAGCTCAAGCCGGGTCAGGAGGTTCTTTTCGCCGGCGGTATCTACGGAACCGTAAAAGGCATCGAAGGCGAAAAGGTCCAGATTAAAGTCCGATCCGGAGCCGTCGTAGACGTTTCGCGTTACGCGATTCAGGAGATCAAGTAACTGTCGTCAGCAAATAACGAAAGGAAGCTGATCAACATGGCAGAACCCAACATTCTTCTTACCCGCATCGATAACCGACTGGTTCATGGTCAGGTTGCCACCCAGTGGAACTCCACTCTGGGCTCCAACCTCATCCTCGTCGCCAACGACGACGTGGCGACCAACACCATGCGCCAGAACCTCATGAAGATGGCCGCTCCCGCCGGCGTCGCTACGCGTTTCTTCTCTCTGCAGAAGACCATCGACGTCATTGGCAAGGCGAGCCCGCGCCAGAAGATCTTCATCGTGGCCGAAACACCGGAAGACGTGCTTACGCTCGTCAAGGGCGGTGTGCCTATAAAGAAGGTAAACATCGGCAACATGCACATGTCGGAAGGAAAGCGCCAAGTCGCCACCTCCGTCGCAGTTAACGACGAGGATGTCGCTGCGTTTAAAGAGCTGCAGGAATTGGGGGTGGAGTTGGAGATCAGGCGCGTTCCGAGCACGCCTGTTGAGGACACGAGCAAGCTCTTCTCGTAATCCTCATGATCCACGTTGTCAGGAATGAAACCCTGACATTCTGTACGTGAAATCCAAAGTGCGTACATACATTTTGAAAGGAGGAGCAAGATGGAATACTCGATCATCCAGGTCGCTCTGGTCTTCATCGTCACGTTCGTCGCGGCAATCGACCAGTTCAACTTCCTCGAGTCTCTCTATCAGCCCATCGTCACCGGCGCCGTCATCGGTCTTATCCTTGGCGACCTCAACACCGGTCTTCTGGTGGGTGGTACTTATCAGCTCATGACGATCGGCAACATGCCGATCGGAGGCGCTCAGCCGCCTAACGCCGTCATCGGCGGCATCATGGCAGCCATTCTCGCTATCGCTACGGGCCTCGAGCCCAACGCGGCAGTCGGCCTTGCCATTCCGTTCGCTCTGCTTGGTCAGCTCGGCGTTACCCTGGTCTTCACGCTTATGTCGCCGCTCATGTCCTCCGCGGACAACATGGCTCACAACGCTGACACCAAGGGTATCGAGCGTCTGAACTACTTCGCCATGGCTCTGCTCGGCCTGATCTTCGCTGTCGTCGTCACCCTGTTCTTCATCGCTGGCGCTACCATCGGTCAGACCATCGCTTCCGCCATCCCGACTTGGCTGCAGACCGGTCTCTCCGCTGCAGGCGGCATGATGCGCTTCGTCGGCTTCGCCGTCCTGCTCAAGGTTATGATGAACCGCGATATGTGGGGCTTCTTCCTCATGGGCTTTGGCCTCGCGCTCATCACCGTTGCCAACGATTCGCTGGCAACCCCTGCTCTGCTCATCCTCGCTCTCATCGGCTTCGGCATCGCTTTCTGGGACTTCCAGCAGCAGACCGAGCTGAAGGGTGCAGCTGTTTCTGACGGAGGTGACTTCGAAGATGGCATCTAATGAGTATGTGATCCCGGAGCACTACGAGGATCTCACTCCTGCTCCGCAGCTCGACCAGAAGACCCTCAACAAGATGGCTTGGCGCTCCTGCTTCCTGCAGGCCTCGTTCAACTACGAGCGTATGCAGGCCGCTGGCTGGCTCTACTCCATCATCCCCGGTCTGGAGAAGATCCACACCAACAAGAACGACCTCGCGGCTTCCATGAGCCACAACCTGGAGTTCTTCAATACCCACCCGTTCCTCGTCACCTTTGTTATGGGCATCGTGCTTTCGCTCGAGCAGAACAAGGTTGACATCCCCACGATCCGCGCCGTCCGCGTCGCCGCAATGGGCCCGCTCGGTGGTATCGGTGACGCCCTGTTCTGGCTGACGCTCGTGCCTATCACGGCCGGCATCACCTCCAACATGGCCATCAACGGCAACGCTGCTGCGCCGATCATCTTCCTGGTGATCTTCAACGCCGTCCAGTTCGCTCTGCGCTTCTGGCTCATGAACTGGTCCTACAAGCTTGGCACCAGCGCTATTGACGCTCTGACCGCCAACATGCAGGCCTTCACGCGTGCTGCTTCCATCATGGGCGTCTTCGTCGTCGGTTGCCTGGTCGTCACCATGGGTGGCACCCAGATCAACCTCCAGATTCCCAATGGCACCACCCGTGGTCTCTCCGCTACTACCGTGATCGTCTCCGAGAAGGAGGCCGAGAACTTCACCGGTATGGAGGGCATCGATACCGAGACCGCTGAGGCCGGTACCATCGCCATGACCGATAAGGACGGCAACGCCCTTACCGCCTCCGATGCTGACGGCAACGCTGTCGAGTGCGGCGTCACCGATCTGGGCAACGGCATGGAGTCCGTGACCTACGGCACCGTTACCGAGGATCCGGTCAACTTCTCTGTTGCCGACACCCTCAACACCATCGTCCCGAAGCTCGTCCCGCTTATGCTTACGCTGCTGCTTTACTACATGTTCGCTAAGCACAGCTGGACCCCGACCAAGGGCATTCTGCTGCTCTTCGTCCTCGGCATCCTGGGCGCTGGCCCGCTTGGTCTCTGGCCGAGCATCTGGTAAGGCTCTAGCTTGAGGGGTGTGTCCCTACGCGGCTCACACCCCGACCCCTTAAGCCATGTGTATGTTAAAAGCCGCGTGCTCGAAAGAGCGCGCGGCTTTTGTTTTCTTGTTGATTCGGGTGTGGCAGACAGATAATGCTAAACACCCAAGGTAGTAGCCGAGTTTGAGAAAATGGGAGGATAGGATGGCGATCGGAGCGCGTAAGCAACCGCTGTACGATCAGCTGGTCGATATTCTGACCGAAAAGATCGACCATGAATATCGCGCCGGTGACATGATTCCTTCCGAGCGCGAACTATCGGAGCGCTATGGTCTCTCGCGCACTACGGTACGCCTGGCTCTGCAGGAACTGGAGCGTTTAGGATTGGTGGTTCGGCAGCACGGTCGCGGTACCTTTGTGACCGACCGTTCGGCAAAGGCAACCAATCTTATGCAGTCCTACAGCTTTACCGAGCAGATGCGCGCGATGGGTCGCGACCCCGAGACCACGATTCTCGAGTTTTGCGAGATGGAGGCCGATAAGAATCTGGCCGAGCATATGGGATTGCGTATCGGCGATCGCATTTTTAAGCTCAAGCGCCTTCGTTCTGCCGACAACATGCCCATGATGGTCGAACGCAGCTATCTACCAGTTCGTCAATTTCTGTCCCTAAAGCGACCGCTGCTGGAGCGTAAGCCGCTTTACGATGTGATTGAGCAAGACTTTCAGCAAAAGATACGCGTGGCCGAAGAGGAGTTCTATGCGAGCATAGCCCGTCCCACCGACGCTCACCTTTTGGGAATTGTCGAGGGCTCGCCTGTGCTCGATTTGGTCAGGACTACGTATAACGAGTCAAACGAGGTTGTGGAGTATACACTCTCGGTTGCTCGTGCCGATCAGTTTAAATACAAGGTTTACCACCAGCGTAGCGACTAGTGTTCACATCGTTTCCATATGATGATTCTTTGCATTTAACTGGTTACTACCAGATAACCAACTGAAGTGTATAATTGCACGTCAGAGGATTACTTCTAGAGAGAGGTATTAGAAATGTTCGAGAAGAGTGTCGAGGAGCTCACCGAGCTCGGCGCCCAGATCACCACGGCCGAGATTGCTCAGCAGCCCGAGCTTTGGCGTGATACGCTCAACATCTATCGCGAGAACAAGGAGGCCATCGAGGCCTTCCTGGCCGAGGCTCGCGCTATGGGCGAGGGCCGTCTGTCCGTTGTCTTCACTGGTGCCGGTACGTCCGACTACGTTGGCGATACCTGCGCCCCGTACCTGCGTCACGCTGGCAACACTGATCTCTACGACTTTAAGCCCATCGCCACGACCGACATCGTGAGCGCCCCGCGCGACTTCCTACGCGCCGAGGATCCCACGCTCGTGGTTTCCTTTGCCCGCTCTGGCAACAGCCCCGAGAGCCTTGCTGCCGTTGCCGTTGCCAAGGAGCTCGTCCACAACGTCAAGTTCCTCAACATCACTTGCGCTCCCGAGGGCAAGCTCGCCGTCGAGTCTGCCGATGATCCCAACGCGCTGACGCTGCTCATTCCGCGCGCCAACGACAAGGGCTTCGCCATGACCGGTTCTTATTCCTGCATGACCCTGCTCTCCACCCTTATTTTCGACACTGCCTCTGACGAGCAGAAGGCCGAGTGGGTCGAGACGATTGCCAAGATGGGCGAGGAGGTCATCTCCCGTGAGCCCGAGATCGCCGATTACCTGGCTGGCGACTTCAACCGCGTGACCTACTTGGGTTCTGGCTCCTTCGGTGGCCTTGCCCAGGAGAGCCAGCTCAAGATCCTTGAGCTCGCTCACGGTCTGGTCGCTACTTCCTACGACACCTCCATGGGCTATCGTCACGGACCTAAGTCCTTCGTCGACGATAAGACGCTCGTCTTCGTATTCGTCAACAACGACGCCTACACCCGTCAGTACGACATCGACATCCTCAACGAGATCGGTGGCGACGAGATCGCTCAGCACACCATCGCCGTTCAGCAGGAAGGTGCCACCGTCTATGAGGGCGAGTCCTTCACCTTTAAGGGCTACGAGGCACTTCCCGAGGGCTACCTTGCTCTGCCGTTCGTGATGTTTGCTCAGGCTATCAGCCTGCTCAACTCCGTGCGCGTGGGCAACACGCCCGATACGCCGAGCCCCACCGGCACGGTCAACCGCGTGGTTAAGGGCGTGACGATTCACCCCTTCACCGCTTAATCGCGTCCCCCTGTAAGGGCGCCCGTCCGCTCATAACGGCGGGCGGGCGCTTTTTGTTTTACGTGAGCTGGGTATAAGCATCACTACAGTCAACTGCTTTAGAAGCAAGGAGTGCATATGAGCACGTACGCAATTAAGGCTGACAAGTTCTTCTTGCCGGCAGGCCCGCAACTGGGCGGCTATCTTATGGTCGAGGATGGCGTCTTTGGCGCTTGGCAGGCCGACGAGCCCTCTTGCGAGATTAAGGACTACACGGGATCGTGGATTGCACCGGGCATGGTCGATACTCACATCCATGGCTTCTACAACCACTCGACTACCGATAACGACCCTGAGGGCATCGATATCAGTTCGACTGAGCTCGCCCGCCGTGGCACCACCAGCTGGCTGCCCACGACGTTCACCGACGGCGTCGATCAGATCAAGGACGCCTGCGCGGCTATCGCTCAGGCGGACGAGGGTCGCGGCCCCGACTTCTGCGGTGCACGCATTCAGGGCATCTACCTGGAGGGCCCCTTCTTTACCATGAAGCACGTGGGCGCGCAGAATCCCGCTTACCTGATCGATCCCTCCGAGGAGGTTTTCGATCAGTGGCAGGAGGCTGCGGGCGGTCGCATCGTTAAGAGCGCCATGGCAGCCGAGCGCGACGGAGCCGCTGCTTATGCGGCTGCCCTGAACGCCAAGGGTGTGGTGACCAGCATCGGTCACTCCGACGCCACCTACGATGAGTGCATTGCCGCCATCAACGCCGGTGCCAGCTGCTTTACGCATACCTATAACGGCCAGCGCGGGCTGCATCACCGCGAGCCCGGTGTCGTGGGTGCTGCCATGTCCACGCCCGAGACCTACGCCGAGATCATCTGTGACGGCAAGCACGTAAACCCTGCCGCCATCAAGGCGCTGCTGCAGGCAAAGGGCTGGCAGCACACGGTGCTTATCACTGACTGCCTGGGTTGCGGCGGCATGCCCGAGGGCAGCTACACCAGTGGTGGCATGGACGTCATCATGAAGGACAACCTGTGCTGGCTCGCCGACGGCAAGAGCATTGCCGGCTCGGTGCTCACGCTTGCCCAGGGTGTCAAGAACATCGTCGACTGGGGCATCGCCAGCGCCGATATCGCCATTCGCATGGCAACCGAGGTGCCGGCACGCTCTGCGCACATCGAGGATAAGTGCGGCAGCATCATGCCGGGTCGCGACGCCGACTTTGTCGTGTTCGACCATGAGCTCACCCTCGTCGAGACGTATGTTGGCGGCCAGAGCGTCGGCAACGCCTTTACCGAGTAACGATAGAAAAAGACGGCGGGCCCGAATCTGCTCGGACCCGCCGTATGGGTTAAACGCTCAAAAGCACCTTCACAGTTACAGCTTGTTAGCGATCTTCTTTGCCGTGCGCTTGACGCCGGCCACCAGGCCTCCCGCAGGATGCTCCTTCTCGTATGCGCCGCATGAGGCAGGCCAT
>CABUBS010000055.1 GCA_902489855.1 uncultured Collinsella sp. | reverse complement strand
GCAGATGCCATCCGCGACCAGCTCAAGGACCTGGCGAGCCTCGAGAATCTTGGCAGCGGCCTCGTCCACATCGTCGCCCGTGTAGGCAACCAAGCCGGCGGCAACGCCCAGCAGACCCAGCGGCAGCTCGACCTTGGGCTCGGGAAGTTCAACGCCAAACGCATCGAGCAGCTCGGCCAGCGTATCGGCGGCAGCCAGGACTGCGGCCTTGTCGGCAGCATCGCCCGCCTGCTCCAGATACTGATTGCACTCGGTGACAAAGCCAAAGACGGCACCCATGGCACCGGCGGTGTTAAAGTCGTCGTCCATGCACTCCTTAAAGGCGGCACGAGTCTCGGCGGCCTTGGCGGCAAACGCCTCGGCGGCAGCCTCATCGGCATCGGCCGTCGCGTGGTTCGCAGCCCAACGCAGGTTCTCGACCGTACCGGCGATACGTGTGAGCGAATTCTCGGCGCCCTCCAGGCGCTCCCAGGAGAAGTCGAGCGGTGAGCGATAGCTCGTCTGCAGCATCAGCAGGCGCAGGGCCGCGGCAGAGTGCTGCTCGAGCACCTCGGCCAGCGTAAAGAAGTTACCGAGCGACTTGGACATCTTCTCGCCGTCTACCAGCAGCATGCCCGTGTGCATCCAGGTGTTGGAGAAACCCTGGTGCCAGGCGCAGGTGGCCTGGGCGCACTCGTTCTCGTGATGCGGGAAGGCCAAGTCGGAGCCGCCGCCGTGAATGTCGATCGGAGTGCCCAGATAGCGGTGCACCATGGCGGCGCACTCGGTGTGCCAACCGGGACGGCCCTCGCCCCAGGGGCTCGGCCAGCTGGGCTCGCCGGGCTTGGCGGCCTTCCACAGGGCAAAGTCGAGCGGGTCGTTCTTGTCCTCGTTCTCCTCGATGCGCGCACCGACCATAAGGTCATCGATGTTGCGGCCCGAGACCTGGCCGTAGTTGGGATCGCTGCGCACGGCAAAGTACACATCGCCGTTATCGGCCGCGTAAGCGTGGCCCTGCTCGATAAGCGTCTTGATCATGGCGATCATGGGACCAATCTCTTTGGTGGCGCGGGGACGCACATCGGGATCGAGCACGTTGGCAGCGCGCATGACGCCGATGAACTTGTCGGAGAACTCCGTCGCAACCTCGGCAGCCGTACGGCCTTGCTCGTTGGCGCGCTTGATGATCTTGTCATCGACATCGGTGAGGTTCTGGGCAAACGTGACCTCGTAGCCGCTCGCGATGAGCCAGCGACGAATCACGTCAAAGCTGATGAACGTGCGGGCATTGCCGATGTGGATGTTGTCGTAGACCGTGGGGCCGCACACGTACATGCGGACCTTGCCGGACTCGATGGGCTGAAACTCTTCCTTTTTATGGGTAGCGCTGTTATAGATACGCATTCGTTACTCCTTAACGGTTTTCTGTAGCAGGCAGACGGCCCAGGCGCCGATTCCCTCGCCCTGGCCTTCCCAACCGAGCTTTTCGGTCGTAGTGGCGGCGACGCCCACGTTTTCGACGTCAACGCCCAGGGCATGGGCAAGGTTGGCGCGCATGGCATCGCGGTGCGGGGTGATCTTGGGTTGCTGACAGGCAATGGTGCAATCGGCATCGACAAACTCGAAGCCCAGCTCGCGCGCATAGCCCATCACGCGAGCGAGCAGCACCATCGAATCAGCACCCTCATAGGCGGGGTCGGTATCGGGGAATAGCTTGCCGATGTCTCCCCCGCGGCAGGCGCCCAGAATGGCGTCGGCCAAGGCGTGCGCGAGCACATCGGCATCCGAGTGGCCCAGCAGACCGCGCTCGTAGGGAATATCGACACCGCCGATGATACATCGACGCCCCTCCACCAGACGGTGAACGTCGTAGCCATGGCCAATGCGCAGGTTACTGAACATGGGGAAGGTCCTCTCCCTCGGCCATGCGGCCGAGCAGAATCGCGGTTACGGGACGCAGGTCCTCGGGCACCGTCACCTTAAGGTTATCGCGCGGGCTCTGGACGCAGCGGACGCGTCCTCCCATGCGCTCGACCAGTGACGAATCGTCCGTACCGATAAAGCCCTCGGCAATCGCCGCGGCATGGGCGCGCTTCATGGCGTCGACACTAAAGATCTGCGGCGTCTGCGCGGCCCAGTACAGCTCACGCGGCGGCGTCTCGACGATGTTGTCGCCATCGACGATCTTGAGCGTGTCGATGGCAGGCTGGCCGCACACGACACCATCGAGGGCACGGTCGCTCACGAGCACGTCGATAGCGTGGTCGATGGCCTCGGTCGTAATGAGCGGACGAGCGCCATCGTGAATGGCAACGTATTCAAAGCCCGCCGGAGCCGCATGCACGCCGGCACGGGTGGAATCCTGACGGGTATCGCCGGCATCGGCAAAGCTGATGGGCGTGTCATAGTCAAACGGGTCGATGGCCAGGCGGCGCATCTCGGCACGGCGCTCGGCAGGACAAACCACGACGATGTGGCCGACCTTATCGCTACGATCGAACGCGCGGATGGACCAGCTCATGAGCGGACGGCCCGCCACGTTAACGAGCTGCTTGCCGCCGGGATTTCCAAAGCGCTGGCCGCTGCCGCCGGCAACGACCACGGCGCATACGGGCGCCATTATGCGTTCCCCTGTTTGGTGCCCTTCATGCGGTACAGCGAGTCCGCAAGAATGGCAGGGTTGTTGACGCCAAAGTCGCCCAAGCGCTCCGGATCCTCGCTGATGTCGTCCATGAGCTCCTGCAGCGAGCCATACTCGTCGACGATCTTCTCGGCCACGCCGTCGCGCACGACGGACACGCGCGAAAGCGTGCGCAGGCCCAGCGGTGTCATGACGGAGTCCTCGTCCAGGTCGTCGTAACCCAGAACCGCCGCCACATGCTGCGGGTCGGACAGGTCCTTAGGCGTCATGCGAGCGAGCTCGGCGCGAATCTTCTCGGCGTTTGCCTCGGAGGAATCGCTTGCGTAGTCGCGGATCATCAGGTCGTATTCGGTATCCATGCTGGAGCCCGCGAGCTGCTCGAGCTGCATCTGCACGAGCTTGCCCTGGTTACCCAGCTTGACGATGCAATCCTTAAGCTCGGTCTTTGCCTGTTGCATGATCTCGAAACTCGAGAAGATGCCGGTGATGTCGGCGAGCGTAACGTAGTCGTCGAGCTCAAGGGCCGTCAGGCGCAGCAAGGAGCGATCGAGCGACTGACGGGTGGTCTGAAGCGTGGCGACGAGCTGGTTGACCGAGCTCATGATGGTGGTGACGGGCTGAATCTCGTAGCTCTTGCCGTGAACGTACACGTTAACGACGGCACGGCGAGCCGAAACCGAGATCACGATGGCATCGGTGAGCACCGACATGCGAGCGGCAGTACGGTGACGCATGCCCGTCTCACTCGTGGCGAGCGAGGGATCGGGATTGAGGTGGAAGTTGGCGCGCAGGATCTGGGTGAGGTCGCCATCGATAACGATGGCGCCGTCCATCTTGGAAAGCTCGAACAGGCGGTTCGAGGTAAACGAAATGTTGAGCGGGAAGCCGTCGTTACCGGCGGCGAGCACGTTTTCGGTGTCGCCGACACAGATAAGGGCGCCCAGGTGACCAGCAATGATCATGTCGAGGGCGGTGCGGATCGGCTGGCCAGGTGCCGTCAGGCGAATGGCCTGTTCCATACGCTTTTGCAGCTCGTTCTTATCCAAGGCATCGCTCCCATCGTATACGCTCCATAAACGTCAATAAGTTTCTCACGGTTTGCCCCTGTGACGCCCGCAAAATCCGATGCTTACAGAATGAGCGAACACAGCTGAGAGCCCCAATCCAAATGAGCTGCTTATGTGGTAGCATCGGGATTCGCATAAATGAGGGAGTAGTCGCGTGATCGGGTTCGCCTCCGGTGGCGCGGCAAGTCAACACACTGGCCGATGCGGCCTGGCTTGCCTTAATGAACGAGACTCGTGGCTGTGCGCGCAACGCGTACGCCACGGGTCTTTTTTGTTACTCCCCCAAGAGGTACACGCGGGCCCGCCCGCAGAGAGGGAGCCAGACTATGGGACTCGCAGAGCTCGTATTGCTCGCCGTTGGCCTTTCGATGGACGCCTTTGCCGTTTCCATCTGCAAGGGCCTTGGCATGAAGAAGATCAACCTTAAAGTTGCCGTGGTGCTCGGCTTGTTCTTTGGCGGCTTTCAGGCCGGCATGCCCGTGATCGGATGGGCGCTCGGCAGTCAATTCATGGGCATCATCGGACCCATCGACCATTGGATCGCCTTTATCCTGCTCGCCTTTATCGGCGGCAAAATGTTGTGGGAGGCCTTTACCGAAGACGAGGATGAAGGCGACGGCAAGGATGCCGAAAAGATTGACCTGGGCGAGTACCTGATCCTCGCCATCGCCACCTCGATTGACGCCCTGGCCGTGGGCATCTCGTTCGCCGCGCTTTCCGTCGACATCGTTCCCGCCGTGTCGCTCATAGGCATCACGACCTTCATCTTCTCCGTTGCCGGCGTGGCGATTGGCCGCATCTTTGGCGCGCGCTACGAAAAGCCCGCCACCATCGTGGGCGGCGTCGTGCTCATCCTCATCGGCCTCAAGATTTTGCTGGAGCACCTGGGGATTTTGGTGCTGTAAAACACCCTTCAAAACTAAACGTCCGTATGAGGCCTCATGCAGAGTTTTGCATGAGGCCTTTTCATGCAGACTTTTGCATGTCATACTGATATGCAAAAGTCTGCACGTTAGGAGATCGCCGTGGATATCCTTCCCATCACCACACCGCGCCAAGCTGGCATCTACGTGCGTCAGGCACGCGAGGCGCAAGGGATCACCCGTGCCGTCCTCGCTAAAAAAGCCGGTGTTTCGGAGCGCCTGCTCGCATCGCTCGAGCTGGGAGATGCCACGGGCATTCGGCTCGACAAGCTGCTGGCAGTTTTCGGTGCTCTTGGACTGGCGCTCGCCGCTCAAGGGGATATCGACGAATCGAAAAACGAGCAACCAGTCGACGCCCCGCATGCTGATTTGCAACCTCGTAGTACCCCCAGACGCCATCACGCTCAACGTCTTCATCATCGCAACCGTCGCAGCACAACCATTCCGGCTCTTGCAGATACCCCCCTTACGTCCGAGCTCTACGACAGGGCCTTCGCCGATTTCGCCATGTCCAATCTCGGAGTCTCGATTGCCGCAAACGCATCTAGCCAAACCATGCCCGAAGGGAAATAGCCAATGGCCAGAACATCACTTCGGACCATTATTTGCGGCGTGCCTGCTGGAACGCTCGCGCAAGATGAGAACGGTCTTATCAGCTTTACCTACGATCATGACTATGACGGGCCAGCCCTATCGACCAACATACCCGTATCGAATCGCACATACGGACAACAGGTCATGAATCCGTACCTGTTTGGCCTTCTACCCGACAGCGAGGACCAACGAAAAGCGATTGCCGCCGAATTCGACGTTAGGCCCAACAATCCCGTTGCGTTGCTCAGCCATATCGGACTCGACTGTCCGGGCGGAGTGCAGTTTTGTGCCGAAGAAGATGCCGACGCCGTCCTGCATCGCGCTGGCGAATACCGCCCTATAGACGACCACGAAATTGCTCTTCGTCTCAAGTCGATCAGAGATGACCGCGATGCATCGTGGATGGGTCTAGATGAAAGTTGGTCACTTGGAGGCAACCAGGGCAAGTTCGCGCTCGCGTTCATAAACGACCGCTGGTGCGAATGCATGGGCTCCTCGCCCACGACGCATATTTTCAAAAATGGCGTTATCGGATTTAAACTCGAGGCTCTCAATGAGTTTGTCTGCATGAAAAGCGCCCAGCGCGCCGGCATCGCAACGGCAAACGTCGAATATCGTATGTTTGAGGACGAACCTGCCCTCATTGTTGAGCGCTATGACCGCGTGAAAGTCAAAGACGGAACGATCAGGCGCCTACATCAAGAAGACCTCTGTCAGGCACTTGGGGTGATGCCCGCCCAAAAGTACACGGCAGACGGCGGCCCGACCACACGCGACATTCAAGAGCTCCTCGTAAATACGAGCCACCATCAACTTAACCTGTATCTGTTTACGCAGATACTTTTCGTTAACGCCATCATCGGCGCACCGGATGCGCACGCGAAAAACTATTCCCTGCTCCTTGGAAACGACGGCGCAGCCATGATGGCTCGAATGTACGATGTCGCGTCGGGTTTGGCGTATGAGCGCATGCGCCGCCGGGCGCGCCTTGCCATGAGCGTTGGCGGCGAAAATCGTGTGGGGTGCATCGGTCCAGGCGCTATCCGCCGATACCACGGTATGGGCGACCCCACGCTGGAGGCGACGCTCACCGATGCCGGGCTATCCGAGAAGTTTTGCTTTGCGACCATGATGGACCTCGCCTACGAGGTACCCATTTGCATGGAAGAGGTCATGGACGAATACGCCGACCTGCCCGGCATGGCGGACCTGCGCGAGCATATGCTCGGCCCCGTCCGCGAAAACTGCCAGCGCGCCCTCGACCTCATCAGGGCAGAAATGGACTAGGTGGCCGTAATTTCGCAATTATCAAACAAAAGAGAGGGGGCACCCGTCGCAAAAGACCGGGTGCCCCCTCTCATAATGTCATTTGCAATCCGCTAGCACGTGACTCGGACTGCTGCTAGCGCAACCTTTACGCAGCGAGGCGCTTGAGAACGTCGATGAGCAGCTCGTAGAAGCGCTCGGCAGAAGCGAGCTCCATGCTCTCGTCCGGGGTATGGACATCGGAGAGCGTCGGGCCCACGGCGATGGCGTCCAGGCCGTGCAGAGCCTCGGCAAACAGGCCGCACTCAAGGCCGGCGTGAATGGACTCGATGCGCAGCTCGGAGCCAAAGAGCTCTCGATAGCTCTCGACAAAGACTTCGCGGACCGGCGAATGCTCGGCATAGCTCCAGCCGGGATACTCAAACTCAAACTTGGCGTCGAAGCCCAGGACATCGGCCAGCGTCTGCAGACGGTCCTTGAACTCGTTCTGCAGCGAGGTGATCGAAGAGCGCGGGGACAGCATAATCTTGACCTCGTCATCGGAGGTGGCGACCACGCCGATGTTGGAGGAAACCTCGACGGAGCCGTCGGTGGCGACGTTGCGGCGAATCACGCCGTTAGGGGCAAGGCGCAGGGCGCGGATGAGGGCAAGCGCGGACTTCTGGTCCATGGCCTCAACCTCGGCGTCGTCGGCAATCTCGACGGTGCAAGTAAAGCCGGGGTCGAAGACCTCGAGCTCGGCAGTGACGTCGGCGATGATGCCCTTTGCGATCTGGGCCGCGGCCTCGGCGGCAGCGTGGTCGGCGTAGACCAGAACAGCCTTGCACTCACGGTTGATGGCGTTGTCCTTGGTGCCGCCGTTAAAGCTAACGATGGCGGGCTCGCCGGCAACCATCAGGCGGTCGATGATGCGGGCCATGATGAGGTTGCCGTTGCCGCGCTCCAGGTTGATATCGCTGCCGGAGTGGCCGCCCAGCAGGCCGGAGATGTCGAGCGTGAGGGTGCTACCGGTCTTGTGCTCGCGCGCGATCGGGCAGGTGTAGGTAACGACGACGCCGCCGGCACAGCTGACGGTGGCAACGCCCTCTTCCTCGGAGTCAAGGTTGATCATGGTGCGGGCGCTAATCTGGGACTTGTCGAGCGTCTCGGCGCCGACCAGGCCAGTCTCCTCGTCGGTGGTGAACACGCACTCGAGGGCCGGATGGGTAATCGAATCGTCGTTGAGCACGGTAAGCATAAGCGCGACGGCAATACCGTTGTCGGCGCCCAAAGTGGTGCCGTTAGCGGTGAGGACGCCGTCCTTGACGACCAGGTCGATACCATCGGTCGTAAAGTCGTGCTCAACGGAGCCCAACTTGTCGCACACCATATCGATGTGGCCCTGCAGCATCACGGTCGGGGCATTCTCGGCACCGGCAGATGCGGGCTTGCGAATGATGACGTTGTAGACCTCGTCCTGGTACACATCGAGACCGCGCTCCTTGGCAAACGCAACCAGGAAATCGCTGATGCCCTTCTCGTTGCCAGACCCACGGGGGATCGCGCTGACCTCCTCAAAGAAATGGAACAGCTGGGCGGGCTCGTAGCCGGTAATCTTGTAGTCCATGGTGCCTCCTTGGCGCAACTGGTTAGACAGTAAGACATGCGACTTGTATATTCCCAGACTTTGCGTGCATAAACCAGTCGAAAACGCCGAGCGCCCTCGCATCATCGGCTAACGGTGGACCGTATAGCGTAACGGTCACAACTTCCGCAGCTCTACAAATCGAGGCGCCCTTTCCGGAGCGCCTCGATTGCGCGTATCAAATTGTCGCCACGCCCTACAGCGCGCCGGAACCGGCTTGCATCATGCCGCCGGGGCCCGAGGTCACGCCGCCGCTCACGGGCGCGGCGTTGCCGGTGTGCGGTACCGCCGGGGCGGTATCGCCACCAAGCGTGCCCGCCGGACGCGGTGCCGGGATCTCGCCCGTGCCGCGGCTAAAGACAAACTTGCCATCGGCCACGTCGCACAGGACGGTATCGCCCTCGCCCCACTCGCCAGCCAGCAGTTCCTCGGACAGCGGATCCTCGATGAGCTTTTGGATGGCACGACGCAGCGGACGCGCGCCGTTGGTGAGGTCGGTACCCTCCGCCACAATCTTGTCGTAGGCCGCATCGGTAAGCTTGATGTTCATGCCGTTTGCGATCAGGCGCTGGCGCAGATCGTCCACCAGCAGGTGCGCAATCTTGGTCAGGTTCTCGCCCGAGAGCTTCTGGAACACCACGATGTCGTCGATACGGTTGAGCAGCTCGGGGCGGAACAGGCGCTTGAGCTCGCCCATCGCGCGGCCGCGGATCTCACTCGAGGTGAGGCCCTGCTCGCCGGTGGTGCCAAAGCCAACGCTCGCATCCTGCGCGATCTCGCGGGCGCCCACGTTTGACGTCATGATAATCACGGTATTGCGGAAGTCGACCGTCTTGCCCTGGCTATCAGTCAGGCGACCCTCCTCCAGCACCTGCAACAAAATGTTGAAGATGTCGGGGTGCGCCTTCTCGATCTCGTCGAACAGCACGACCGAGTACGGGTGACGACGAACGGCCTTGGTAAGCTGACCGCCCTCGTCGTGGCCCACGTAACCCGGAGGGCTACCGATGAGCTTGGAGACCTCAAACTCGCTACCGAACTCGGACATGTCGAAGCTGATGAGCGCGTCCTTGCTGCCAAAGAGGTACTCGGCGAGCGTCTTGGCGAGCTCGGTCTTGCCCGTGCCGGTGGGACCCAGGAAGATAAAGCTGCCGCCGGGGCGACGCGGATCCTTGAGCGGCGAGCGGCTGCGGCGCACGGCCTTGGCGACGGCCTCGACAGCCTCGTCCTGGCCGATGATGCGGGTCTTGAGCACGCTTTCGGTCTGCAGCAGGCGCCGGCTCTCGCTCTCGGTGAGCGAGGAAACCGGCACGCCAGAGGTCACGGACACGATGTCGGCAATCTGGGCGACGTCGATGGTGAGCGGGCTGGCGTCGAGCTCGGCGGTCCAGGCGGCCTTGGCCTCGGCGAGCTCAATCTCGGCGGCCTTCTGCTGCTCGGTGATCTCGGCGGCCTTGTTCATGTCGTCGCTCTCGGTGGCCTCCTGCGCGGCGGCCTTGAGCTCCTCTATGCGATGCTCGGCCTCGCGCACCGGCTCGGGCGCGCGGTTGGCGGCGATGCGGGCGCGGGCGCCGGCCTCGTCAATGAGGTCGATGGCCTTATCGGGCAGGAAGCGATCCTGGATGTAGCGGTTGGAGAGGTTCGCGGCGGCCTCGATAGCACCCTGCGTATAGCGCACATGGTGGTGCTCCTCGTAGCGCGGCTTGAGCGCGGTCAGGATCTTGACCGTGTCCTCGACGCTCGGCTCCTCGACATCGATGGTCTGGAAGCGACGCTCGAAGGCCGGGTCCTTGGTGAGGTACTTGCGGAACTCCTCGGCCGTGGTGGCACCGATGATCTGGAAAGCACCGCGTGCGAGAACGGGCTTGAGCATGGAGCTCGCGTCGATGGAGCCCTCGGCAGAGCCGGCACCGATGATGGTGTGCATCTCGTCAATAAACAGGATGACGTCGTCAGCCTCGGTGGCCTCCTGGATCACGTTCTTGAGGCGCTCCTCAAACTCACCGCGATACTTGGCGCCCGCGACAAGACCCGGCAGGTCGAGCGTCCAGATATTCTGGTTCATGAGGTTCTCAGGCACGTTGCCGGCTGCAATCTGCTGAGCCAGGCCCTCGACGATGGCCGTCTTGCCCACGCCGGGGTCGCCCAGAATGAGCGGGTTGTTCTTGGTGCGGCGCGAAAGAATTTCCATCATACGCTGGACTTCCTTTTCGCGACCAATTACAGGGTCGAGCTCGCCGTCGCGCGCCTTCTGCGTAAGGTTGGTGGCGAACTGCTTAAGCGTATCGGTGCCGCTCCCCTTTTGCTGCGACGCGTCCGAGCCGCTAAAGAACGGCAGGCCCGCACCGGGACGCCCGGCACCGGCGCCGGCGAGCGGACGCTTCTTGTCCTGGTCCTTGGCGGTAAGTTTCTCGATAGCCTTTTTGATGGAGGCGGACGACACACCCAGGCGCATGAGGATGTCCATGGCCATGCCGTTACCCTCTTCGACGATGCCAATCAGCAAGTGCTCGGTCGACACGTAGGTCTGGTTGTTCTCACGTGCCACGCGGAAGGAGCGCTCCATCACGCTAATGACGAGCGGCGTAAAGGCAAGCTTGGCAGCCTCGGTCTCCTCGCTGGGCTCGGGAACCGTGGTCTGGACCTCCTTGAGGGTGTCCATGATGTCGTCGTAGGAGATATCAAGCGAGCGCAGCGCCTCGGCAGCGATGCCCTCGTCCTCCTTGGCGAGTGCGAGCAGCAGGTGCTCGGTGCCCACCTTATTTGAGTGCAGATCGAGCGCCTCCTGTTTGGCCATCGACATGACCTTGCGCGCTCGATCGGTAAATCTATCTAACATGCTCGTTTCCTTACATGAGTTCATCGAAATCAAAACGCCCGCCCGTCGGCGGCGCTTTTGTCTCTTTACCCACAGGTTGTCTATGTTAACAGCTGGAGGAATATCTATAAACCCGGCTCACATGAATGCAGGTTATGACCGCATCGCGGGACTCACCGCGCGATGCGCGACAGGCGCCCCGCAAGAGAAACCCTAGGCGTCTTTCACCACGTCGGGACTCGTCGCACGCGATGCGCGATAGGCATCGGCCTCCTTGGAGACGCGTTCGAGCAGCTCGGATGTATCGACGCCCTCGACTTGCGCGACCGTTTCCACCGTCTGCATGGCGACCGCCCTCAGGTACGCGCACGCGCTGTCCCCCGGCTGCTCGAGGTCTATCTCCTCGCCGCCCTCCCGGGCAAAGCCGACCGCCATCACAAAGCCCATGATGCCCGAGACCAGAAAGCCCACCGCAAAGCTCGAATCTGCCTTGAGCTCTTCTCCGTCGGGGTGGACGATCTCTCTCACGCGGTCGATGATGATCGTATGGATGCCCTGCACGACCTGCTCGGCGGCACCCGCCCTCATGGTGATGACGATGCGCTGCAGCAGGCAGCGGACGTCGCGCCGGTCGAACGCCGAAAGGTCGCCCTCGCTCGAAAAATGCCAGAGGGCATCGGTGATGAGCTCGTTATCCTGCAGCAGCTGGGCTATGGCGATGGCGACGAGTTCATCGAAATCGTGAAAATAGTAGTAAAACGTTCCGCGATTGCACTGGGCGGCGCGGGTCACCTCGCCAACCGACAGCTCGAAGATGCTGTTGTTCTCGATGAGCTCCCAAAACGCCTCGATGATACGGGTGCGTGCATCGGGCG
>CABUBS010000054.1 GCA_902489855.1 uncultured Collinsella sp. | reverse complement strand
TCCGGGTCGCGGCGCTTCCAAGACCTTCACGTCCCTTAACGACCTTGGTCGCCTTAGGGATCCAAACGCCAGTCGAGTCGTACGCGGTACATACGTTAGTGAAAGTCGCCGAACCGTCCTCACAGATAATTTGATAATAGCCGTCGACATTCTTCGCGACACTCCACGTTTTTTTGTTAATCCACTTCCCAGACTTATCGAGTTCGTACTTGGTCCCGTTGACGTCTGTAATCGTGTAGTTATGGATGAGAAGTTCCTTCTCTTCGTTCGGATTATTTTTACTCGGAACAGTCATGAGCTTGGTCGGCTTATCCTGGGTCCGTACCACAATCTCATACACACTGGAGTCGCACGTGATGTCAGGATCATCGCCGGCATCTTCGACCAAGTAGTATGTGATTTCGTTACCCGTGCCACCCGTTGCGAACTGTTCACCAAGGTCAAACGTGATATTGCCGCTTGCATCATTTTTTGCAGTTCCAACCTCGGTGCAAACGTTACGATTGAATGTCGCGCTAGCCAAAGGGTCGGTTGAGTCCTTGCGGTAGACCCTAAAGGTAAACTGATTCTCTTCGAGCCCCTCGTTCACATTTGTCTGCGAATTACGTAGTACCTTGGTCGCCTTGAGCTTGAGGCTCGGATAGACATACGTGTCCTCAGGCACGCCCATGTACAGGTCGCCGTTCGACATGATGCCGCCGCCATGGTCCCAGGAATAGTTGCCGGTGATGAACGTTGTCGCAACTTTTTGCGCATTGATCGCGGCTTCGTCTTGAGCTGTAACACCCGAGCTCAGGCCGATGCTTTTATATACCTGCACGCCACCGTTAGCGGGGATAGTAATGGCTTGCGTAAGCTCTTTACTTCCCTTGTATTTGGCGTCACCGCCGCCAAGCATTTTGCCAATCACCGCCGCGATCGGGGTCTTATGATCCTCCGCCGCAAGGAAGAAGTCCGCGTGGCCGTTTTCGCGAAACTCTTTGGCATTGTAGGCGTCAGCATCCTGGTTCTTTTTGTGTTCAAGGCCTTCGTAGCCACCAGCGGATAGGTGAGGGGTGCCTTCGTTACCGCTATTCTTTTCAGAATTATAATCAGCTTTTGCGTCCTGCTGATCTTTGGCAGACGAATTGCCAAAGATTGCTGTGCCCTCAGTGTTCGTTACCAACGTCTTGCCCGTAGGGCAGACTGCAACGCCACCGCCATAGCCGCCAGCGGTATTGGCGCTAATGTACGAGTTATATATGAATAGCCTACCAGCAGTCTTCTCCTTGCCCAAATCCGAGTTTCCCTGGACAAAGATACCGCCTCCGCCCCAGTCAAAGCGAGACATGCAAGAGTTATTAGTGATGTAGACTGGGCTATCGTTTGACGACCCATTTATCATCGCGTCAACCATCTGGCCCACTCGAATGCCAGCACCTTCAGATCGGTAGCTCACGTTAGAGGCAATAATTCCTCCCGTGATTTTCAGCCACGCCATACCCGTACGGGATTGCTCATTACGGTCGACATCCGTGACATAAACGCCGCCGCCTGCTTCCTCAGAATAGTTGCCCGTGATCTGGCCGCCCGAAATGGTGACATGAGTACCGTTTCTAGCGGCAAGTCCAGCGCCGCCATGATCGCCATAACCATCATGGCCACAGAAATTGGCATATTTATTGTTCGTAATGTAACCGCCGGAAACAGTAACGCTGCCGCCATATTCGGCCATGATGCCGCCACCAAAGCCAGCAGAATCAAGCGTGCTGTTGCCGGAGATTACGCCATTAGTTATGGTGACCGTGGAGCCTTTAGCATACACACCGCCGCCACTAGGAGCACTATTGCCGGCAATTACGCCACCGGTCACATTAAGGGTCGAGGCACTACCTTTCTCGTTGGACACCATAATGCCCGCGCCCGCGCCCGAGCTAGAAGCGCCACAAACATAGCCGCCGCTCATGTTGACGGTAGAGCCGTTCTCGGCATAGACCAAGCTGCTAACCCTGCCGCCTTTCTTTTGCGTGATCACGCCGCTCACAAGGTTAAACGAGCCCTTGCCGTTGTTGTTATACAGATTGATGAGCCTTAGATTTGCGTTGCCGCTGCACGCCACGATGGCGCCTTTAATATCAACGTCATGTTTGACAAGCGTCTCGGTTGTCCCTGTACCACTTGGGGTCGATTTGGTCACGTAGTAGGTAAGATTAGACGGAATGCCATCAACGTAATTTAGCTCGGCTTTCTTGCCATAATTATCGGGATTCAGGTACTGCCCCTGATCAGTAAGCTGCTGGCCCTCGATGAGCGTCTCATTCGCCTGTGCGGAATCCTTAATTGTAAGTGTTGCGCCGTTAGCAATATCAAATAACGGCTTGTCGGTGTTCAAGCACTTAATCTTATGACCGTTTAGGTCAAGGGTGATATTGATAGGGTTATCGTCAGTTTGTTCAAGCCTAATCTCACCGCTGTATTCAATATCGTTAACAAGCTTAAAAGTAGCGGAGCCATTTCCATCGCGAAATTTCTTGTCAGGAAGCTTCGCGATGAGTTCATCTCCTCTGCTGATTTCATAAGTCGATTCATTTTCTGCAGCAAGTGCGATTGCGCCCTCGCCGTTAGCACTATCATCCGCAGACTGAGCATCACCCTCGGCCTCCGTGTCGTCGGACGGCAGGTCTGCGGCAACGGCGTCTTCGCTCGCGCCATTCTCGGCATCGTCACTATTCTGGTTTTCGGTATCCCCGTTGTTGGTGCTGCCTACATCAGTAGACTCACTTGAGGAACCCCCCCCCATCACAGTTTCCTCGGTAGAAACCATCTGGGCGTCGTTGGCAATGGCCTGCGAGATCGGGGGCATGACGAGCGACAGTACCAGGCTCAGTACGGATGCTCCGCACAAAACGCCTGCTAGCACACGATGCGTCGCTTTATTACTCTGCTTAGTGTTTTCTGAATTTGCTTTCATCGATGTCTCCTCCCCAAGAGACCGCGATCTTGCTCTTTCACGATTTAAGTTGAGCGCGCAACCTATAATTGCCGCGCACGGTATGCATATTATTACTCTTTGTTTAAACAACGAAAAGCCGGATTTTTACATTTTTCATTCTCGACTGGCTTTTTTCTTGACATTTTTTTAAACTATGCAGTGCTTTATTCGCGTTTACTTTTTGGAAAAATGCAGGTAGATTTGTTAGTCACTTTAGATGGCTGACGCTTTGTTGTTATTTGTACAACATTTTGTTTTAACCCACTCAATCTATGAACGGTCATTTTTCGCCAGTAAACGGTAGAGTGTTTACTGACACAACGACCTACCTGCTAGGTAGTCTATTTCGGCAGGCAGACACATGTGCAGCGATGTTCATACACCACCATTTAGTTCGCAAGCAACTCCTCGACACAAAAAGCGTCCCAACAATCGGTGAAAATCGCTCTTTTGCGGAAAACCATCGATTGTTGGGACGCTTATGATGTCCAGCCTGTCAGCCTTAGAGCAAACCGCCACAAAGGCGCACTGCCCCCTTCGTGGCGGTTGCACCCGGCGCTACAGCAGATGCTCCTCGATAAAGATCGCGATGCCGTCTTCGTCGTTGCTCGCGGTTACAAAGTCCGCAGCGGCGCGGGTGGCGTCACTGCCGTTTGCCATGGCCACGCCCACGCCGGCGTCGGCCACCATGCAGGTGTCGTTATCGGCATCGCCAAACACGCAGATGTTCTGGAGCTCCATGTCGTTGAGCTCCGCCACGCGCACAAGGCCGCGCGTCTTGGACACGCGCGGATCCATGAACTCGTAGAGGCGCTGCGTGGTTTGCAGGGCGGCTGCCTTAACGGTGTCGTCGGCAAACGTCGATGCGCGCTCGATGACCTGCGGCATCACCTCGGGCGCCATGGTAAACATCACCTTGGGCTGCGGCTCGCGCAAGAACTCGGCAAAGTCGACCACCTTGTAGGGCACGCCATCGACCTGCGACAGGTGCTCCACGCACGCATTGCTCTCGGGAACGTAGAACACGCCGTCTCGGGGGCAAACGGGCGTTGCCGGAAGGTCCGCCATATGCTTGCAGATGCGCGCGATGGTTTCGCCCGGCAGCGGGTAGCTCAGCTCGTTGATGCCGTGCGCGCGGTCGATGACCTCGGCGCCGCCGCAGCCCACCATCACGTCCACCAGACCGTCGATGCCCCAGAGCTCATACATGGCCTCGGTCGCGTGGGCGTCGCGCCCGGTGCACAGGCCAAAGAGCACGCCGCGCTCGCGCAGGGCGCGGATCGCCGCCACAGTACGCGGGGACACCGTGTGCTCGCTCGTGAGCAGCGTGCCGTCGATATCGCAGAACACGGCTTTGATGTTGCTGAATGTGGCGTCCATGGGGCCCTTTCTGGGTAGTGTGGCGGTGTGGGGAGCGCATTCGCGCGTGCAACATGGTATGCCAAAGTTCGGTGAAACTCCGGTAAAGCAAAAGCCGCCACAAAGGTGCCTGGCCCCTTTGTGGCGGCTTGTGGTGCTCGGGTCTCAGCACAATCCATCACAACACTCGACGTTTTTCGGCAAAATCGCGTTTTTCATCGAATGTTGTGACGGTTTCTTACCGTTCTGCAGCACGATCAAAATACTTGCGCCCAAACAGCAGCAGCGCTGCGGGAACCGTCGTCACGACCAGGCCCGCGCCTACGAGTGTCTGCTGCACGCCAAATGTTGCTGCCAGCCACGGGGCAATCGCCAGCGGGGCCACGCCGGCGAACATGTTGCCAAAGCCCATGACCGAGTTGACGCGGCCGAGCTGCTCGAGCGGGGTCGTCGTTTGCACGATGGTGTTGTGGAGCGGATTGACGACACCCCAGGCAACGCCCAGGGCAATCTGGCCGATGAGAGCCACACCCACGTACGGCGTCCCCACATAAAGCAGGCTTCCCAGGCCCACGGACATAAGCGCCACGAGCAGCGTTTTAAGACTGACGAGGCGCGGCGGCATGCGAAGCGCCAGGATGGCGCCCAGCACCGCGCCCACACCGCAGGCTGACGAGAGCCAGCCCATCCATTCGACTCCGACGTGCAAGACGTCGCGATAGAAGAACGACTCCAGCGGATCGAAGGCGCCGTAGCCAAAGTTCGAAAGGAAGATGATGCAGAAGAGCAGGGCGAGGACGCTGTTGGTGAAGACCGTCTTGATGCTGGTCGCGAAGGTGGCGCGGGCGGACGTGCTGGGGTCGGGGCTTTGGCTTGCGCGCTCCCCTTCCTCTGCCGAATCGGCACCCGCATGCCCCGCCCGCGGCTTAAAGCCCCAGCCGGCGATGAACGCCAGCACGGTAAAGAGCATCATGAGCACGAACACCGCGCGCGACGATGAAGCCGCCGCGGCAAAGCCGCCCAGCGTGGGGCCGACGATGATGCTCACGTTAGAGAACATGGTGATGGCGGAGTTGATGTCTTTGAGTTCGACGGGGTCGTCGGTGAGGTAGGCCGGATAGGACGTGGCGATGGGCTGGGCGAACCCCATTACAAAGCCCAAGAGTACCGCGCCGGCAAGGATTGTTCCGGTCGCGTCGCCAAAGACGATGATTGCCGCGCCCGTTGCTAGCGTGCCGACGATGCTCAGCAGAAAATGGCGGCGCGGACCCCAGGCGTCGAGCGCCGCGCCACCCGCAAAGGATCCCAGGATCACGAAGACGTTCATAAATAGGACGGCCAGCGACGTCGCGACGACCGAAGCGCCGTCCGCATAGGTGAGCGTTCCGATGACGCCGATAAAGTAACTGGTCTGGAATCCGGTATAGATCAGAAAGCGCATCGCCACCAGGCGCTTAGCCTGCGCGGACAGCGACGAGCGGACTTTTGGGAATACAGATGTGGGCATGGGTGCTCCTTATCGCATACGAATAGCGGGCAGCGTCCATTCATCCGCTGTCCATTGGCTCAATCTATCCGTATGCCTGACTAGGGTCGCATCGAGCCCCTTCCGTCTTTCCGCCCAGCATGAACTACTTGGTAGATTGTAAGGCATGCCCCACACATCTACCAAAGCAAAAACCACCACAAAGGTGCACTGCCCCCTTTGTGGTGGTTGCGGCGTTTACGCTGGTTGAGACTTGGCTAGGCCAGGTCGGCGCCGTTGGACTCGATGACCTTCTTGTACCAGAAGAAGCTGTCCTTGCGGCTGCGGGCAAGCGTGCCGTTGCCGTCGTTGTCCTTGTCGACGTAAATGAAGCCGTAGCGCTTCTTCATTTCGCCGGTCGAGGCGCTCACCAAATCGATGCAGCCCCACATGGTGTAGCCCATCAGGTCCACGCCGTCCTCGATGGCAATCTCCATCTGCTTGATATGCTCGCGCAGGTAATCGATGCGGTAGCTGTCGTGAATCGAACCGTCCGCCTCGACCTCGTCCACCGCGCCTAGGCCGTTCTCGACGATCATCAGCGGCACCTGGTAGCGGTCGTAGACCTCCTCCAGGTAGTAGCGCAGGCCCTCGGGGTCGATCGCCCAACCCCAATCGCTCTTCTTGAGGTACTCATTGCCGGCACCACCAAAGATGTTGCCCTGCTCCAACAGCACCGGGTCAGCCGTGGCCGTGGCGCTCATGTAGTAGCTAAAGCTGTAGAAGTCGACCTTGCCGGCGGCCAGCGTGGCGGCGTCCTCGGGCGAGACCTCCACGTGCACGCCTTCGCGGCGCCATACGCTGGGCGCCCACGAGGGATACGCACCGCGCACCTGCACGTCGCCACAGTAGAAGTTCATCTCGCGCTGCTGCTTTTGGGCGGCCAGGACGTCGGCCGGGTTGCACGTGTGCGGATAGCAGGCGTTGCCGGCGATCATGCAGCCGATCTTGTTCTGGGGATCGATCTGATGGCCCATGGTGACGCACTTGGCGCTCGCCAGGAACTGGTGGTGCAGGGCATCGAAGCGCGCCTGCGGATCGTCCCAGTCGCAGTCGCCAAAGGCCATGGGCGTGTCAGTCGCCTCGGGCACCATGCCGCCGCCCATCACGCCGCCAAAGCCGCCCATGAGCAGGCAATTGATCTCGTTAAAGGTGAGCCAGTAGCGCACCAGGCCCTTGTATTCGGTCATGACGGTGCGGGCGTAGTTGAGGTAGAAATCGATGAGCTTGGGATTCTTCCAGCCGCCGTAGTTTTTGGACAGGCCATAGGGCAGCTCGTAGTGGCTAAGGGTGACCATGGGCTCGATGCCCTGCTCCTGACAGGCCTGGAACACGCGGCGGTAGAACTCGATGCCGGCCTGGTTGGGCTCGGCCTCGTCGCCGTTGGGGAAGATGCGGCTCCAGTTGATGGACATGCGGTAGCACTTAAAGCCCATCTCGCCAAAGAGCTTGATGTCGTCGAGATAATGATGGTACATATCCACGGCCTCGTGGCTGGGATAGTGGTACTGGGGCAGAATGCCGTCGGTAATGTGGCGCGGCTCGGAGACCGTACCGCCAGTCATGATGTCGGGGACACCGAGGCCCTTGCCGTCCTCGTTGTATCCGCCTTCGCACTGATTGGCGGCAGTGGCGCCGCCCCACAGAAATCCATCGGGAAAAGCCATGTTGGCTCCTTTCGTACGTGTTGGGATGTTGCACGGGCGCCGAAACGGCGTCCGCAGGACCAATTTGCGTCCTGCTCGGGGTCCGCGCAGGAACCGCTGCCACGAAACCGGCCTATCTACTACGTTTTACCGCAAATCACCGACCACACCGCAATTGTCAATAATAAAACCGCAGGTAGAAGGCTTGACGGTTTTCGGAAAACCGCCGTGTGGTTAGTCCCTGCCACCTAAACGTAGTAGATAGGCCGGTTTCGTGGCGAGGCATGTTGCGGGACGCGCACGGACCGACCCATCGAAACTATGCCGGCTTAAGATATGCGGACGGAGCTGACGGAGACGACGTTTGCCCAGATAAAACCGACCAAAATAAACCTGTTCCTTATTGGCAGGTTTTAAAAGCCGGCAGGGCGCTTGTCCCCGCCGGCCTGGTACCGAGTCTTTGTCGTTTGGGCTACTTGGCAGCCTCGGGCTTGTAGGTGACAAACTCGATTGCGAAGCCCACGGCGGCACCCACGAGCGAGGCAACGATAGCCCAGATCATGTGGTTGATGCCGTTAACACCGGAGGGATCGATGAAGGACAGCCAGTTGAAGACGCCCAGACCGCCGGACATGTACACCACGGCGCCGGAGATGCCGATGATGAGGCCGCCCACGGCAGAACCGATGCTGGCGTTGATGAAGGCCTTCTTATCGGGCAGGGCAACACCGTAGATAGCGGGCTCGGTGACGCCAAAGAAGAAGGCGGAGATCATGGCCGGCAGTGCGATGCCGCGGAACTTCTCGTCCTTGTTCTTGAGATACATGGCAAAGAGCACGGCGCCCAGCGAGAAAGAGTGGGCGATAACGGAGCCCAGAACGTAGTCGTAGCCCAGAGTGGACAGGTTGACCAGCGCGATGGGCACGAGGGACCAGTGGAAGCCAAAGATGACCAGGCACATCCAGAAGGCACCGACGAGGGTGCAACCCAAGATGGAACCGATCATGGGCAGGCCAAACAGCAGCGCGAAGAGCTCACCGAGCAGGTTGGTGATGAGCGTGGCGATGGGGCCAATGACCAGGTAGCCAAGGGTGACGGTGCCGGTGACGACGATCAGCGGGGTGAAGAACATCTTCATAGAAGCGGGCATCCACTTCTTAACCCAGTGCTCGAGGGTAGAGCCGAACCAGATCATGAGCAGGATGGGGATAACGGAGCTGGTGTAACCCGAGGCGGGCATGATGAGCGGCAGGCCCAGGAACGTGGTGTACCAAGAGAAGGTACCGGCAAAGCCGAGCTCGACGGAGCCGACAACCTCACCCGAGGTCAAGGCAACCATGGTGGGGTACACCAAAGCAAAGGCGATGGCCATGCCGTTGAACTCGCTCATCTTGAACTTCTTGGCCGCGGTAAAGCCAAGCACCACGGGCAGGAAGTAGAACATGCCGTCGGCGACGGTGTAGAGCAGCGTGTAGGCGCCGTCGTTAGCAAAGCTCGGGACCAGGAAGGTAGCGAGCGCCAGCAGGCCCTTCATGATACCGGCAGCGGCGAAGGTGCCGAGCATGGGGGCGAAGATGCCCGAGATGAGGTCGATGATCACATCGGTAACGCCCTTGGGAGCGGCATCGTCGTCATCGGCGTCGACGGCGCCGCCGTCGCTAAAACCGCCGGCCTTGAGAACGGCGTCGTAGACGTCCTCGACGATGTTGCCCACAACAACCTGGTACTGGCCGTTGGCGTGCATGACCTTGATGACGTTGGGTAGCTCGGAGATTGCCTCGTCATTGGCCTTCGACTCGTCCTTGAGCTTAAAACGAACGCGGGTAATGCAGTGTGCGACGCATTTGACGTTGGACTTACCGCCAACCAGCTCTACGATCTGGGCAGCAAGATCGTCGTATTTACCTGCCATGATCTGTCCTCTCTTTTCCAAATTTCGACAAAAATATCCCCTACCGCGAGCCGGTACCTTGCCCACAGCTAGAAACCAAAAAGAATTGTTGCGATTGCCGCCGGGCTGGCGGCGCGTGTTACTCGGGCTGCGAGCTCGATCGCAGACGGTTGATATGCATCATCAGATACAGGAGCTCCTCGTCCGAACAGCTCTGGTTGAACTCTTTCTCGAAGACGCGGTTGATGGCGTAGGCGCACTGGTAGGCCTCGGGAAAGTCGCGGGCGGCCTGCATGAACAGCGAGGAGTTCTCGGTCTGCGTGCAGTTGCCTTTAACAAGGCGACGGACCAAAAAGCGCAGGTGCGCAAGAAAGCGAATGTAGCTATACGACGCCGTGTCGAGCGAGCAGCCGAGCTGCTTTTCCACGGAATGAGTCACCTCGTCGAGCACGCGGGTGCTCTTCATGATGAAGTCCATGTCCTTGGCACGGCCCATGCCGTCGACCTCGGCGTTGACGATGTGGAGCGCGATGCTCGTAGCCTCGTTTTGGCCGAGCACAGCCCCGGTGTGTTTTTGCACGATGGCAAGTGCCGCCTGGCCAATCTGGAGCTCGCGCGGGTAGATGAAGGCCACCTCGTGCTCGAGCGGGTTGGGCGCGTTGAGCTGGTCGTCGTCGCGCTGGACGACAAACTGCAGGTGATCTGCCAGGATAAAGGGAAGGCCGCCGGACAGCTTGCAGCCGAGCTGCTGCGCCGCGAAGCAGGCGATATCGCTTGCCGCGAGCAGCACGTCATCGGGAAGGGTGCCGACCATGTCCTGCAGGCTCTCGGGGACGTTATAGAATTTGCGCTGGATGAGCGACTCGTCGGAAAGCTCGTAGGGCATGTCGTGGAAACCGATGCCCTTGCCAAAGACAACAACCTCTCGGCCGTCATCGCTGGCGGCGAGAGCAACGTTATTGTTGATCTTCTTTAAAATGAGCATGAAAAAACTCCTCGGACATCGGCGCTAGACGACGGGGCGCTATTCCTCGTCTTCTATTATGCGCAAGTGATGCCTCCCGAGGAGTAACAAACTTGTAAGCACGGGTGTGATTGTGCACGAAACTTGCACGCCGCGTAACCCCAGTCTACGTGAAAGTCCGCCGAACGGTAGAAAAACGCCCGCGAACGGCAAAACCACCACAAAGGAGACTGGCCCCTTTGTGGTGGTTTTAGCGACTACTCGCGTGGGATGCCGTAGGGGTTGTAGAGGTCTGCAAAGGCAAACGTGCTGGTAGTAGGGTCAAAATCGAGCTCGAGCACACAGCAGTTGCCGATACGGTTCTTCATTTTGAGCGGATCCACGCCCACGGTGCGCATGACCTGAGCCACTGCGGCGCCATGGCCCACGCACAGCACGCTCTCGTGCCCGGGACGCTGCATGAGCTCGGTGATGGTCGCCATCATGCGCTCGCGAAACTCAACCTCGCCCTCACCGTCATACTGCTTATAAAAATCACCGTAGGGCAGGCGCGGATTCAAATCCTCGCTCGCACCCTCAAACTTGCCAAAGTTCCATTCCTTAAGGCCTTTGACGCGCTCGTAAGGCTGACCGGGAAATGCCAGCTCGAGCGTGTCGCACGCGCGCTCGGATGTTGAACTGTAGGCATGGTCGAACGTAAGGCCGCGTTCGCGCAGCGTCGTGCCCACGGCCTTGGCCTGCTCGATTCCCAATTCGGTAAGCGGCGAATCACACCAGCCCTGCTTACGGCGAAGCAGATTAAAAAGCGTCTGACCGTGGCGCATAAAGCACAGCTTTGACATGGAACCTCCCTGGAAAGTGTTTTCCTATGCGATTATGGCACCTTAAAGCAGCTCCGAGCCAAAACCACCACAAAGGTGCCTGTCCCCTTTGTGGTGGAAGTGACGTTTGCCCAGATAAAACCTGCCAAAATAAACCTGTCCCTTTTTGGCAGGTTTTAGGCGAGATAGTCTTGAATCAAATCGCAGATGGCTCGGGCGTCGTTGATGTTGATGGCTCGGGTCGCGAAGCCGGCATCGAAGGCCTGACGCGCCAGGGCTTCGTTGCAGGCAAGGGCCAGCGTGTGACCGTCGACCAGGTCGAGCGAGCTCTTGCCGCGCAGACGGTCGACACCGGAGCGCGCGACCACGATGTTGTCGAAGCCCTCGGTCTTGTAGCCCTCGATGATCACCACGTCGACATCGTTGTAGCGCGACAGCAGCTCGCGCGCGGGCATCTCGTCCTCCTCGCGCGTGTCGGCGTACTCCGCCCAGCGCGTGGCGCAGATGAGGCCCACGTGCTTGGATCCGGCCTGGTGATGACGCCACGTATCCTTAGCGGGCACGTCGATATCGAAGCCGTGGTGCCCGTGATGCTTGAGCGAACCCACGCGCAGGCCGCGGCGGG
>CABUBS010000053.1 GCA_902489855.1 uncultured Collinsella sp. | reverse complement strand
GGGGTGGCTTTGTAAAGCCGTTTGTCTCCACCCGCGTAGCGGGTGGTTTAAAGCTGGCCGCTGCGCGGCCAGCGGACTAAAGTCTTGAACAAAAGGCCCCGGCTCGCGATGGAGCCGGGGCCAAAGGCGCAGCATATGCAGTTGATGTTGAGCGCGAATAGCTCGTCAGCAATAACCGTCCGCGCCCTACCCTACCCGCGGTTGCGGACGCGGCTGTAGGGCGTATCCACCATGGGCAGATCGGGACGCAGCTTGCCGTCAAACGCGCGGTAGGCGTTCTGTACGGCGGGCGCCGTGGGAATCGTTGCGATCTCGCCGATGCCCTTGCCGCCGTATGCCACGGGCAGCAGCTCGTCCTTCTCCACGTAGATGGCGTGGATATCCGGAATCTCGGGCGCACGGAACAACCCGAGCGTGCCGTACCTTGCCTGGGGCACGCAGTCCTTGAGCGGCCAGTCCTCGGTAAGCGCATAGCCCATACCCATGAGCACGCCGCCTTCGATCTGACCCTGGATGGAGATGGGGTTGACCACCTTGCCGGAATCGTGCGCGGCATAGACCTCGCTCACGCGACCGTCATCGTCCAAAATAACCACATGCGTGGCAAAGCCGTAGCAGATGTGGCTCTTGGGGTTGGGAACATCCGCACCCAGCTTGTCGGTCGGCTCCAGGTACACGTAGCCAAACTCGCATCCCTCGAGCGCCTTGATGGCGGCCGCGGGATCCTGAGGATGCATACCCTGGCCGGCGACGAGCTCCTGCGTGCGCAGCTGATAAGCGCGGCCGTCGTCATACTCGATCTTGACGCCGTCGCCATGCGCACTCACGGGGGCGGCGGGCGCAGGCTTGCCGGCCTCGATGTCAAGCATGGCATCGCGCAGCAGGAAAGCGGCACCGCGCACGGCCTCGCCGGTCACGACCGTCTGACGCGAACCAGACGTGGTGCCGGAATCGGGAGCGTTCTCGGTGGAGCACTCGCCGTTGGCAATGCAGCGAAGCGGCAGGCCGCATGCCTCGGCAACGTCCTGCAAAAAGACGGTGTTGCAGCCCTGGCCGATGTCGGACGTGGCGGCATAGACCACGGCCACGCCGTTCTCGATGCGGATCTTGCAGCGGCCGGCATCGGGCAGGCCCACGCCCACGCCGGCGTTCTTCATGGCGCAGGCGATACCGGCGTGTCCGGGATGCGCATAGTAGGCATCCTTGACCTCGAGCAGCGTCTCCTTCAGCGCCGTGGAGCAATCGGCGATCTGGCCGTTGGGCAAAACCTCACCCGGCTCGATGGCATTACGGTAACGAATCTCCCACGGATCCAGGCCGACCTTCTCTGCCAGCAGGTCGATCAGGCTCTCGAGCGCAAACTCGGACTGGCAAACGCCAAAGCCGCGGTACGCGCCGGCGGGCGGGTTGTTGGTGTAGTAGCCAAAACCGCGAATGTCGGTGTTCTGGTACTTGTAGGGGCCGACGGCATGCGTGCAGGCGCGCTCGAGCACCGGGCCGCACAGCGACGCGTAGGCGCCGGTGTCAAAGTTGATCTCGCAGTCCAGACCGGTAAAGTTGCCCTCGGCGTCGCAGCCCAGCGTAAAGGTACCGTCCATGGCATGGCGCTTGGGATGGAAAGCGAGCGACTCGGCACGCGTGAGCTTGCACTTCACAGGACGCTGGAACTTATATGCGGCGAGCGCAGCCAGGTGCTGGATGGACACGTCCTCCTTACCGCCAAAGCCGCCACCCACGAGCATGGTCTCGACGACCACGCGCTCGGGTTCGCTATCCCAGCCAAACATGTGGGCGCACTCTTTGCGTGTGTCGTAGGCACCCTGGTCGGTCGACTGCACCTTGACGCCGTTCTTGTACGGGAAGGCGACGGCGCACTCGGGCTCCAAGAAGGCATGCTCGGTAAAGGGCGTGGTAAAGCGCTGCGTCACGGTAAACACGCTTTCGGCCAGCGCCTTGGCGGCGTCGCCGCGCGTCACGTGACGGCTCTGGCACACGTTGTCCTTGAGCTCCACAGTGTTGCCAAAGGCAAAGAAGCTGTCGTGCAGGCGCGGCGCGTCGGCAGCCCTGGCTTCGACAATGTTACGCACGGGCTCCAGCGGCTCGTAATCAATCTTTACGAGCTTCTTGGCCTTCTCGAGCGTCGCCTCGTCCTCGGCAACCACCAGCACGATGGCATCGCCCACGCAGCGGGTGATATCGCCCTGGGCGATCATAACGTCCCAGTCCTGGATAAGGTGGCCGACCTGGTTGACCGGCACGTCCTCGGCGCGCAGGATGCCCACCACGCCGGGCAGGGCCTCGGCCTTGGAGGTGTCGATGGAGAGCACGCGGGCGCGCGGATACTTGGAGCGCACGGCGCTGGCATAGGTCAGGCCCGGCTGATCAAGCTCGTCGATGTCGTCGGGATACTTGCCCTCACCGAGCACCTTCTTGCGCACGTCGATACGGAAGGCGCGCTTGCCCACGCCGTAGTCATCGCCGCGCTCCAGGTCCTCGTCGATCTGCTTATCGCCGCGGAGCACCGCAGCGGCCAGCGAGATGCCCTCGATAATCTTTTTGTAGCCGGTGCAGCGACAAACGTTACCGCGAATGGCGTACTTGATCTGCTCCTCAGTGGGCTCGGGGTCCTCGGCGATGAGCGCCGCACCCGCCATGACCATGCCGGGAATGCAAAAACCGCACTGCACGGCGCCCACGGCGCCAAAGGCGTACACAAAGGCCTCGCGCACGTCCTCGGGCAGGCCCTCGACGGTCACGATGTTGCGGCCGGCGGCAAGAGCGGTGGTCAGCACGCACGCCTTGACGGCCGCACCGTCCACATGGATGGTGCAGGTGCCGCAGGCGCCCTCGGAGCAGCCGTCCTTGGCGGAGTGAATGTGCAGGTCGTCGCGCAGATAGCGCAGCAGTGGTTTATTCTCCGTCGTCGTGTGCTCGACACCGTTAACGGTAAAAGTGAATTCCTGTGCCATGGTGATTCCCTTCTACACGCCGGCGGCGATGCCGGTGCGGTCGTGGATGGCGCCATGCGGGCAGACGACGGCGCACATGCCGCACGACAGGCAGTCCACGCCGTCGATATGGGCGCAGTTGTCCTCGATGCGGATAGCGCCGGCAGGGCACTTTTTGGCGCACATACCGCAACCGATGCAGCTCGTGTCGCAGACCTTGCGCGCAATGGCACCCTTATCGGTGTTGTTGCAGCGCACCAGAATGTTCTGGTAGCCGGGGACGAAGGCAATCACGCGCTGCGGGCACGCCATGCCGCACAGGCCACAGCCCGTGCACTTGGAGCGGTCCACGCGGGCAATGCCATCGACCAGCGCAATGGCGCCGTGGGGGCAGGCCGTGACGCAGGCGCCACAGCCAATGCAGCCTTCGCTGCAGCGGGCATCGCCGCCTGCGGAGGCGCAACCGCTTCCGCAGGCAACGTAGGCCACGTTATGTTGAATGGATTTGGCCATAAGAGACTCGCCTATTTCTTAAGAAGGTACGAATAGTTGTCGCGCACAGCCCTGATGGTCAGGCGGACGGCCTCGGGAAGACCGGTGTTGACGGCATCGACCGAGACAGTGCGGACCGTGCCGGCGACGCGGACCTTAAAGTGGCCCTCATCCACGGCCAGGAAGCCCTCGTTCTCGGAGTTCTCCATGTCTTCCTCGCTCCAGAACAGGGTGAGCTTGTCCTTGTAGGGACGACCCTCCTGGTAGGGGCAGAACACGGCGCAGTTGCCGCACTCGTTGCACATGCCATCGACGTGAACGACCTGATGCTTGGCCAGGCCCGGCACCTTAATGGCAACGTTGGCGCGGTTGGGGCACACGTCGCAGCAGACCTCGCACACCGAGCCGCAGCCCAGGCAGCGGGTCTTGGTGCAGTTGCGCTTGTCGCGGCACAGCGATCCCTTGCGCTCGTAGCAGGTGTCCTCGCGGCCAGCCTGCTCGTTGCAGTCGGCGTACTTGTTAAAGTCCACGTCGGCGATGGCGCGGGCGACTTCGGCGGCGTCGGCAATAGCCTCGACCACGGTGGCAGGACCGCGGCGGCAGTCGCCCGCAGCCCAAACGCCCTCGACGCCGGTGGAGGTGGCGGCAAGGCGGCCGCGACGGTCGTGTTCGACGCCCGCGGCATCGTACAGGCTGGAGTCGATGCCCTCGCCCACGGCGCAGATCACCGTGGTGGCGGAAAGCTCGACGGTCTCACCCGTGGCGACGGGGCTGCGACGACCGCTTGCATCCGGCTCGCCAAGCTCCATAACATCGCAGGTCAGCACGGCGCCGTTGAGCGCCTTGGGCGCCAGCAGCTCGCAGAACTCAACGCCGTCGGCAAGAGCAAGATCGAGCTCTTCCTCGTCGGCGGGCATCTGCTTCTTGGTGCGGCGATACACCAGGCGCACGTTCTTCACGCCTGCCAGGCGCTTGGCCACGCGGGCGGCATCCATGGCGGTGTTGCCGGCGCCAATGACCACGACGTCCTCACCCAGTTCGAGTTTCTCGCCCTTCTTGGTGGCCTCGAGGAACTCCAGCACGTCGAGCTCGGCACCCTCGCCCAGACCCGCAGAGCCGGGCATCCAGGCACCGGTGGCCACGACCACGTCGGTAAAGCCCTGGGCCTTGAGCTCGTCAATGGAATCCACGCGGGCATTGAGCTGCACCTTGGCACCAAAGGCCAGGCAGAGCTCGGCATCGTGGGAGATATCGTCGCTCGCAATGCGGAACTCGGGAATCACGTGACGGACCACGCCGCCGAGCGAATCGCGGGCCTCAAAGATGGTGACGGGCACGCCGGCACGCGTCAGGAAGAACGCTGTCGCCAGACCGGCCGGACCGCCGCCGATAACGGCAACGTTGCGGTCGCTGTCGTTGGCGATGGCCTGGGCGCGCAACTTGGGCAGCACGGCGGTCATGGCCTCGCGGGCGGCCTTGAGCTTGCTGGCGCGAATCTGGGCGCCCTCGGGCTCGTAGAATGCACGCTCGCAGGCACGGCCGCAGGGATGCGGGCAGATGGTGCCGGTAATGAACGGCAGGGCGTTGCGCTCGATGATGATGTTGAGTGCGTCCTCGTAGCGGCCCTCGTCAACAGCCGCCAGGTAGGCGGGAATGTCCTGCTGGATGGGGCAGCTCGTGCGGCACGGCGTGGTAAAGCAGTCGGAAAGCGGGCTCTTGCCGGCAACCTTGCGGTCGGGCAGCGGGCGCAGCGGCTTCTTGTAGAGCGGATTGGTGAGCGAGTCGGTCTGGATCGCAGTCACAGCCTCGAGAGAGACGCCCGCGAACGGCTTGCCATCCAGGTCGGTAAACTCGCCGGCCATCTGGCTAAAGCGCTCGTAGCCACCGGGCTTGAGCACGTCGGTCGCCAGGGTGACGGGCCAAATGCCGGCATCGTACAGGGCACGGATGTTGTAGACCGTGGCACCGCCGGAGTAGCTGATGCGCAGCTTGCCATCGAGCTGCTCGGTAATGCGGCGGGCGGCCTCGATGGTCAGCGAGAACAGCGAACGGCCGGACATGTACATCTCGGTGGAAGGCAGCTCGTCCCTCGTCACGTCGACGGGGAAGGTATTGGTGAGCTTGACGCCAAACTCCAGGCCGCGCTCGGCGCACAGGGCAATCAGGCGCTCGAACATTGGCACGGCGTCGGCCCACTGCAGATCCTCGCGGAAGTGCGTGTCGTCGAAGACGATGTAGTCAAAGCCCAGCTCGTTGAGGCGCTGGCGGGCAAACTCATAGCCCAGCAGCGTGGGGTTGCACTTGATGTAGGTGTTAAGGCCCTTCTCGGTGATCAGATAGGTCGCGATGCGCTCGATCTCCGCCGGCGGGCAGCCGTGCAGGGTGGACTCGGTGATGGAGTTGGAGACGCGCGCCGGGATGGACTCGACAAACGCGGCATCGACATGCTCAAACTTGTCCAGGTTGGCGAGCGCCCACGTGCGGCACTCGTTCCAGACGTCGGAGCCGCTGGCGTCCTTCATGCCCTCGATGTAGGCATCGACCTTGGGGCTCTTGATGCCCTCGAGGTCATAGCCCACGGACATGTTAAAGACAAAACCGTCCGGGCTGCCCAGGCCGTACTCGCGAGCGATCAGGTGGCAGGCAAACCATGCCTTCACGTACTCGGCAAAGGCCTGCGGAACCTCGAGCTCGGTCGACCACTCACAGTTGTAGCACTCGTCCTGTGCCACAATGCAGGGCTTGTTCACACACTTGGAGAGCTCCTCGCCGTCCATAACCTGGACGGTCTTGAGCTCAAAGAAGCGGGAACCGGCCACGTAGGATGCCACGATGTTCTGGGCAAGCTGCGTATTGGGGCCGGCGGCCGGGCCAAACGGAGTCTCGATGCGCTCGTCAAAAATGGGAAGCGCGCCCTCCTGATTGGTCGTGACCATCTTACGCACGCCAAAGATGGCGTCCTGAGTCTTGTGCTCCTCGATGATCCAGTTCATCAGCTGCGAAAACGGGATCGGCCTCATGATGTCGCTCATAGTGAGCTCCTCTCTGTAACGCCCGGCGAGACCGCGCGGCGGGCGCAAATACGGTGTAGCGCTAGCACAGCGCCGGCGACCCCGCGGAGGTCGCCTATACGCGCGTCGGATGCGGCGAAACATCCGGCGCGCGTGAATCTACTTGTAATTAGTAGGTGCGATCGTTGAGCGTGCTCCAGAGCTTCTTGGACTCAGCCATGGTCCACGCGTTGATCTTGTCCTCATCAATGCCAACGAACTCGCGATCCTTGTACAGGACGCGGCCGTTGATGATGGTGGTGCGGCAGTTCTTGCCCATCATGCCAAAGAGCATGTGGCCGTCGATATTCTCCTCGCTCAGCGGCGTAAAGGGCTTGTAGTCCATAACGATAACGTCGGCGGCAGCGCCGGCCTCGAGCACACCGAGCTTGCGATCGAAGTACTTGCTCGCCATCTTGGCGTTGTTCTCGAACAACATCGTCATGGCCTCGCACCAGCCCACGTTGGGCATGGCGGCGTTGTGGCGCTGAATAATCAGGAAGACCTTAAGGCTCTCGAGCATATCGTGGGTGTAGGCGTCGGTGCCCATGCACACGGGGATGCCGCGGCGGAAGAACTCGAGCACGGGGGCGCAGCCCACGGCGTTGCCCATATTGGATTCGGGGTTGTTGACCAGCCAAGTGCCGGACTCCTTGACGATATCCATCTCGGCAGGCGTCACGTGGATGCAGTGGCCCAGCATGGTGTCGGGACCCAGCAGGTTGTGCTGCAGCAGGCGCTCGACGGGGCTGATGCCACCGCGGTTGAGGCGGGAGTCCCACACGTCGTTCATGCCCTCGCACACATGGATGTGGAAGCCGGTCAGGCCGTTGTTGGCCTCGGCCATCTTATCCATGGTCTCGTCCGAAAGCGTAAAGGTAGCATGTCCGCCAAACATGGCGGCGATCATGTGGTTGTCGTTATCGCGACGCTCCTTGGCGGCCCACTGGGCAAATTCGGCGTTCTCGGCAATGGCCTGGTCGCACTTTTCCTGGCCGCGGCGATCGGAGACCTCGTAGCACAGGCACGAACGCATGCCCAGCTCCTGAGCTGCATCCTTAATGGTAAAAAGGCTTCCCGGAATCTCGCAGAAGCTCGCATGGTGATCGAAGATCGTGGTGACGCCATCACGGATAGAGTCCAAAATCGTGGCATAGGCGCTGGCCTTGGTGCCGTCGAGCGTCAGGTTGTCGTCGATCTTCCACCACTGCTGCTCAAGATTCTCCAGGAAGTTGGTGGGGTTGCAGCCCTTAATGGCGAGGCCGCGGGCCAGACCCGAGTAGATGTGGGTGTGGCAGTTGATGAGTCCGGGCATGATGAGGTTGCCCCGGGCATCGACGTACTCGGCATCCGGGTACTTAGCCTTGAGCTCGCACTCGGGGCCCACTTCGACGATCGTATCTCCGTCAATGGCGACCGCACCGTTTGGAATAAACGGGGTCTGAGCGTTGCGGGTAAAGACGGAACCGTTAGCGACCAGAAGCATAAATGCTCCCTTCAACATCAGGGGCGGGGTTTGACACCTCTGACATGGCGGAGTGCGAAGCGCCGGCCTACACCGGAAACGGGCCCTCTCCCGTCAACGCTTCACCAAAGGGACGAACCCTTTGAAGTGCGGCTTGGCACCGCATGGCGTCGGCGGACGAGGCGATGCGTCCGCCGACGAATAGCACCGAATTGGTTACTTCTTGCTCTCGGGCAAGACCAGATCCACGGCAGCGTCCTTGGCAGCATCGATGTGCTGAGCCACGACCGGCGTTTGCGGAAGGATCAGGTTAAGGACAATGGCCATGATGGCGGTGGGGGTTACGGCATTGGAGCCGATGACGGTGGACACCCAAGCGGGCATACCCTCGCCGGCAAGGCAACCGCTGGCCATCCAGATACCCAGGCCAAAGACGACGGAGGTACCGACGATGGTGGTAGTGCGCTGCGTAAGGCCCTCGCGGGTGAACATGCGCACGCCGTTCATGGTGATGGTGCCAAAGACGCCGACGGTCGCGCCGCCGATGACGGGCTGCGGGATAGCGGAAAGGACGGCAGAGAGCTGCGGGAACAGGCCGGCGATGGCAAAGACGGCCGCGATGATCACAAAGACCCACTTGTTGACGACCTTGTTGGAGCAGATGATGCCCACGTTCTGGCCAAGGGCGCTGGTGGGAAGACCGCCCAGCAGGCCGCCGACCATAGAGGTGAGGCCCTGGGACACGATAGCGCCGGAGAGCTCGCGCTCGGTGGGCATACGGTCGATGGAGCCCAGGCAGGCGGCAGAGACGTCGCCGATAACCTGGATAGCGACCATGGGGAACACGACAGCGAGGGTAATGCAGACCTCGGGATCAAACTCGAGCGCGTAGGGCATGAGCTTGGGAAGGGCGAAGACCTGAGCGGTGGCGACGCTGGAGAAGTCGATCATGCCAAAGGGGATCGAAACGATCATGCCAACGATCATGCCAAAGAACACGGATCCCAGCTTGAGCGTGCCCTTGCCAAAGTTGGCGAGCGCAAAGACCACGGCGAAGGTGATAAGAGCGACGCACCAGGCCTGCGGGGTGCCCCACAGCGGCGTACCCATACCGCCGGCCATATACTTGACAGCCGTGGGATAGAGAGAGACGCCAATGGAGAAGATGACCGTACCGGTCACGACGGGCGGGAACAGCCACTTGATCTTGCTGTAAGCCAGACCAAAGAGGACCGCGACGGCGCCGCCGACGATCTCGCCGCCCAGCAGCGCACCAAAGCTAAAGCCCGAGGCACCCATGGCCTGCAGGGCCGGCAGGAACGCGAACGAAACGCCCATGACGATGGGCAGACCGCCGCCGATGCGACGGAAGGGAGCGAAGGCCTGAAGGGCCGTATCGATTGCCGAAAGAATGAGCGCGACCTGGATGATGTCGGTGCTCTGCTGGCTATTAAAGCCGTAGACGCCGGCCATGATGACCGCCGGGGTAATGATGCCGGCAAACGATGCCAGTACGTGCTGAAGGGCACACGGGATCATTTCCTTAACGGGAGGCATGCCTTCGCGAGTGAACAGGGCTTCAGTGCCGTTCGTAACCGTCTCCTGGGTCATTTGACCACCAATCCTCGAAATAGTTGTTTTCGCATCTAACGCTCTATTGTGACGCAGTGCGGGGTTGAGGTTGTGCCTTCGTTGCATATCGTATTAAAGATGATTCTCATTCTCAATAATAATTTTTTGTTATCAGACTATTCTTAAGCTGAGATAACGAATTTCCGCAGGTCAGGAAAGTGTCCGGTCAAAATAGCATCTAACTTTTCTTTTGGTCAACCGTTTACCGCCAAATTCCTACCGTTCGTCTGTATTACGCAATGTACCTGCGAATATACGAGATGACGAACAGCGTGTTACCATGAGAAAAAATTGTTATGAACATTTTCGATTTCACCCCAAGGAGTTGCCCGTGAACGAGACCGTACGTCGCTTTTTGCCGATGGTCGATTTCCTGGAGCAGATACTCGGCAAAAACAGCGAAATCGTGCTGCACGATTTCTCGGATCCCGACCACGCCATCGTCGATATTCGCAACGGCATCGTGAGCGGCCGCAAGGTCGGCGGTCCCGCCACCGATCTGGCACTCAAGATCATGCACGACGCCAAGTATCGCGACCTGCCGTTTATTACGGGCTATGAGGGGCGCGGCGCCGGTGGCAAGACGTTGGAGTCCGCGACGTTCTTTATCCGCGAGAATGACGAGATCGTCGGTATGCTCTGCGTCAACACCGACCTCTCGACTGTGCGCTCCATCAACGCCATGGCGCAGCAGCTCATGTCGTGCTTCGACGCTGTGCCAAGGCAGGCGGAGCCTGCGTCTATCGAAGTCGAAAGTCTTTCGGAGTCTACACAGGAGCTCATCGACCGCAGCATTGCCGAGTTGCTGAGCGCGCGCGGGCTGGATGTAGCGTCACTTGGTCAGAGCGACCGCGTGGACGTCATTCGCCACCTCAACGGCAACGGGGTGTTCATGCTCAAGGGCGCCGTTGCCTGCGCTGCCGCCGCGCTTGGAATCTCTGAGCCCAGCGTCTACCGCTATCTGCAAAAGGTCCGCAAGGAGGGCTAACCCACTGATCCCTTGGGGACGGTGGAAAACGGATCATTTTTGTCGCAACGCTTAACAAAAGACCCTGCAGCTCGCACGCGCTGCAGGGTCTTTTTGCATGTCATGTTTAGTTGTTGTCAACGCCTTAGAGGGCGGCGATGACCTCGATCTCGACCAGACCGCCAGCCGGAAGGGCGGCAACCTGGAAGGCGCTGCGCGCGGGGAACGGAGCCTCGAACTTGGAGGCGTAGATCTCGTTCACGGCGGCGAAGTCGGCGATGTCGGCCAGGTAGACCGTGGTCTTGACGACATCGGCAAACGTGGCGCCGGCAGCGGTCAGCAGGGCCTCGACGTTAGCGAGGGACTGCTTGGCCTGAGCCTCGACGCCCTCGGGCATCTTGCCGGTTGCAGGGTCAATGCCCAGCTGGCCGGACAGGAACACCATGTTGCCGGTCTGGATACCGGGGGAATACGGGCCGATGGCTGCGGGTGCGTTATCGGAAGACACGACGGTCTTGCTCATGTTTTTCTCCTTACGATCAGATAGAGAGCGTGAGCGCGGCGTTCGCACCGGGAGGCACAATTCGGTCTGAACACCGCGCTTGATTTGGGATAGTACTCAAGGTTTCCGCGCGATGCAAGATTATTATCACGTTGCGAGAATAATTTATCGCCCAACGGCCCCTGTCGGCCGCTGAACGGCACGACCGGACGGTGAAGCTCAAAATGATCCGTTTCCCTCCGTCCCCATCGGATCAGGCAATCCATAGGGGACGGAGGGAAAAGGATCATTTTTGCTGCAAGGGCTGCTGAAGACTTTATCCTGCTTGGGCCACAGGGCTCGTCCACCGCAACAGCACCACTATACTTTTGAGTATCTGAGCATTTTGAAAGGCAGGATATGACCGCAACCGCCAGTCGAACCACCAACCGCAGACCCGAGCTTTTGGCGCCCGCTGGAGGGCCTGAGCCCTTTGCCGCCGCACTCGCCGCCGGGGCAGACGCCATCTACTGCGGCATGGGCAGCTTCAACGCCCGCCGCAAGGCCACCAACTTTACCGACGAGGCCTTTGAGCAAGCCTGCCGCGCTGCACATCTAGCCGGGTCGCGCGTCTACGTCACGGTCAACATCGTCATCAAGCAGTCCGAGATGGCCGATGCGCTGCAACTCATCCATCGCTGCTCCACGCTGGGCGCCGATGCCTTCATCATCCAGGACTGGGGCCTGTTCTTTGAGGTCAAGCGCACGATGCCCGGCATCGAGACGCACATCTCAACCCAAGCAAACATCCACGACGACCGCGGAACCCTTTGGTCACATCGGGCGCGGCATCATGAATGGCGGCAATCTC
>CABUBS010000052.1 GCA_902489855.1 uncultured Collinsella sp. | reverse complement strand
CGCGCAGCGTAACCTCGGCACGCTCTTCAAACGTCGGCGCGGCCATAACCAGAAGGTCGCCTTCTTCAATTACGGTATCGCCGTTGGGCAGCACCGGGTGTGCACCGTCGCGCAGCACCAAGACTACCAGCATGTCCGTGGCGCTGCCGATATCGGCGAGCGAGCGTCCGGCAAACGGATGCCCCGCACCCACTTTGAGCTTGACAAACGACATGCCGTCCTCGTCGCGGTAATCGTTAAAGGTGCGGCGCACGTCGCCGGCCGCATCGATCATATCGAGTTTCTTCGCCACCGCCGGCAGCAGCGAGCCCTGCACCACAATGCTCGACACGGCAATCACAAACACCAGGTCAAACAGGTCGTGACCGCCGGGAACACCGGCCACCACGGCAAAGAGGCTAAACACGACCGAAGCCGCGCCGCGCAGACCGGCCCAGCTTACGAGCGCAACCTGACGGGGGTTGGTCTTAAAGGGCGCCAGCAGCATGCCGACGGCGATGGGGCGGCTCGCAAAGAGCATAAACGCCATGAGCGCCAGGCCCGGCAGCAGCATTTGCGGCAGGCGGGCGGGCGTCACGAGCAGGCCGAGCAAAAAGAAAATGGTCATCTCGGCCATCTCGGTGAGGGTGTCGAAGAAGTGCGCCATCTCGACCTTGCCGGTGATGTCGCTCGCGCCCAGCACAATGCCGGCCAGGTACACGGCCAAAAAGCCGTTGCCACCCAGGTAGCTCGGCAGCGCGTAGGCGATGATCGCCACGGCGAACAAAAAGATAGTCTGCGCGCCCTCGGCCGTTGCGTGTGCGCGTTCAATCAGGCGGCTGGATGTCCAACCGATGGCAAGGCCCAGCCCCACGCCTAGGATGATCTGCTTGGCCAGCAGCACGGGGATGTTAATGTCGCCGCCGGCCGCGAGTGTGGCGAGCACGGCGGTGAGCATGTAGGCGACGGGGTCGTTGGAGCCCGATTCGACCTCGAGCAGCGAGTCGGTGCCGCCCCTCAGCGACAGGCTGTGCTCGCGCAGCACGCTAAAGACGCTGGCCGCGTCGGTGGATGCCACGACCGATCCCAGCAGCAGGCCACCAATCCAGCCAAAACCCAGCACGAAGTGCGCAAACGCACCCGTAATGCCGGCAGTGATGACGACGCCGAGCGTGCTCAGCAGTACCGCGGGCACGGCAACGGGTTTGGCACGGTCGATATTGGTGTTAAAGCCGCCGTAGAACATGATGAACAGCAGCGCCGTGCTGCAGACGGTTTCGGTGAGCGCGTAGTCGCTAAATTCGATGTGCGCCGGCCCGTTGACGCCCAACAGCATGCCGAGCGCGATAAAGATGAGCAGGGTGGGGAAGGGGAGTTTTTTGCCGACGGGCTTGATGGTCAGGCACAGAATAATAACGAGGCCGATAAAGAGAAGGATCTGGTTCATGGATGGTGTCCGCTCCTGGGTGGTTGGCGTGGCACGGTCAGTTGTCTGCGGTTATTTGTACCCAAAGATGGTGGGTTTATGGGGTTGGATTGCGGGCGTGCGCGATATCGTCATAGACGGCTGCCGTCTTTGCCTCTGCTCGGAAACCCTTTCCAGCTTTATTGCAACGGAGTACAATGGGTAACGTTTAAGTTCAACTTGAAGTTTTAGTTGCAGCGCCGGGCTTCCGCTGCAATGCAAAGAGAGGCGTACCATGGCGATCTATGTGACATCTGATGCTCACGGGCACGTGCGTGCGCTTGACGAGGCCCTGTCTAAGATTTCGCTGGCGTCCGACGACACGCTGTACGTGCTGGGCGACATGATCGATCGCGGGCCCGATCCGGTCGGCGTTATTAAGCTCGTGCGCTCGCTGCCCAACGTCCGCGTGCTCAAGGGCAATCACGAGCAGATCATGCTCGATGCCATCATTGACCAGGATCCGCTCGATGCCGAGACCTGGGATATCAACGGTGGCTGGACGACGCGCGAGCAGCTCAACGACATGGAATTTGAGGCATACGAGGAGCTCGTGCGATGGATGGCCGCGCTGCCGCTCTACGCGGTGGTCGAGACCGAGGAGCGCCCGTATCTGCTGGTACATGCTGGAATCGAGATGAAGGCGGCGTGCGCGTTTTTGCTTGAGCATGGTGTCGATTGTGCCAATGGCGTCGGTGCGGTGAGTGCCGATCGCGAGCTGCTGCAGCAGATGCTCGCGGTGCAGTCGTCCGATGACCTGCTGTGGATTCGTCACGGCTATTGGGATGTGCCGACCGGGCTGCTTTCTGCCGAGGGCAAGGGTCCGGTCGTGGTGAGCGGTCACACGCCCACGGTATCGCTTGGGCGCTATTGCGAGGTCGGTGGTCTGGCGGGGCTCGATGAGGAATCGGGACGCGGGCAGATCGTGCGATTGGGCGGCGAGGACACTGCCGGTGTGCCCGATCGCATCGACATCGACTGCGGTGCCGCCACCGGCTCCGAGTTCGGCCGCGTCGGCATCCTGCGCCTCGATGACGGGGCGGAGTTCTACGCGAATATTCAGCCGGGCGAGTAACGGCACAAGGGGTTGGTGCCAAAACATCGACGTTTTATTTCAATGCACCAAGATGGGCGTTAGGCCCCGTACGGGTTGCGGTCGCGTTCGATGCGTTGGCGGATGTGGGCGTATTCGATAATCAGCAGCACCAGCAATAGGGCCATAATCGCCAGGTAGCTCACCACGGCGCCCATCAGACCAAGCAGCTTAATTAGGATCACCGGCAGCACCACGCTCACGGCAAAGCAGATCAGGTAGATCTTGGTGACGTCGCCGGCGTGGCGCAGCACCGTGATGATGGCGTAGATAAAGTCGATAGCCGCGGTGACGCCTCCGGCGACAACCATCAGCAGCGCCAGCGTGCGGTAGCGCTCAAAGTCAAGGCCGTACATAAAGCTCATGATGGGGATGCCGGGACCTGCCATAAATGCGGCGCACACGCCGGTGATGACCACGATCAGCGCCATAACGGCAACAATAATCAAGTCAAAGCGGCGACGCTTGCGCGGGTTCGCCCAAATGCTCGACAGGCGCAGGAGCTGCGGTTTATAGATAAATCCAATGCTCAGCAGAATCGCCTGCGCGGGAAAGAACAGGGCATTAAAGTACAGCTGATATTTGTAGGCCAGTGCGCCTTCCATCACAAACTTGGGCATGCTCTCGATAAGGTTGAACAGAACAGCGCGCCAAAGAGTGGGGCGCACTGGACAAACAGATGGCCGACCTCGCGCAGGCTCACGCGGCGCGATTTTTCGGTCTCGAGCAGGGCGAGCGGCGCGGTGACCAGCACGAGCGAGGCGATGGCCGTGATGCCCATGGCCATGGCGGCGATGGGCATGCTGCGCGTGAGGAACAGCGCCACGCTAAAGACCGCGAGGACGCCGACGGAGCGCAGCGTTTGGCTCATGCCGGCCAGATAGAGCTTGTCGGCCTGCTGCAGGCGGCCTTCGTATACGTCGGCGACGCCGTCGATCACCTTATAGAGGTAGACGCCCAGGCCGATCATGGCCATCTGCGCGTCGTAGCCGCGGACGCTGCTGTACACCAGGCCGCAGCCCAGAGCGAGCACTCCACAGATCCAGCGGTTGAGCTGGTATGAGGCGAAGCTGGTCTTTTCGTCGATGTCCGAGACCTGAAAATTGCGCACGCCGTAGTTGCACGCGATCATGATGAGCGTGCCGGTAACGAACGCGATGGAGAACTTGCCGGCCTCCTCGGCGCCCACGAGCTGCGTCGACACAATGGTGAGCAGCGGAAACGCCATGCCCCATACGGCAGTGCCCAGGGTGTTCCACAGGTAGTCGCGGCGGGTCGCGTGCTCCTCGTATTCGGCCTCTTGCGTGGAGAAGCCACCGCCGTAGACGGCGCCGAGCAGGCGGTTCCACCAAGCGTCGACCATGCGACGGATGGGGCCGGGCTCGCGCTCGTGCTCGCGGCGACGGCGTGTGGCCTGGCCGCTGTCGGGACCGCCCGCGTTGCGCTGGCTCAGTTCCTGGATGCGCGCGAGCTCCTCGGCGGTGTGCGAGGCGGGGAACAGGCCGTTCTCGATGCGTCCGCCCTGGCCGTGGGTCCCGCCGTTCAGCGCGGTGGGGTCGGCGACGCCGTTGTGGCGGGCGATGGCGCGGCGGATGCTATCGAGGGGCGTGATGCTCAAGGTGGTTCCTTTCTGTTGCTGCGCTCTAGTATAGCCGCAGTGGTATCGATTCGTGTTTTTGAACAGGTTGTTCAATATTTTCGGCAGGCGGATGCAATTTGTCGGTAAGCGTGCGGTATTCTGTTGAGATTTTGTGACACCCCGATGCCGCCTTCGCGGTACCAAGGAGCTTTTACTCATGGACGTCGCCGCATTTTTGCTGGCTCTTGTGCCGATCATCTGGCTTGTCGTGATGCTGCTGTGCTTTAAATGGCCAGCATGGAAAGCCGCCATCGGCTCGTTTGTTCTTTCGTGCGTGCTCGCCTTTGCGTGGTGGCACCTGCCGGCGGCGCAGATCGCCACGGCCTCGCTCGAGGGCTTTTTGATGGCCCTGTGGCCCATCGTGCTGGTGATTATCGCCGCGGTGTTTACGTATAACCTGTGCGTGCGGACGGGTGCCATGGACGTGATCGGCAGCATGATCACCTCCATCAGCAGCGACCGCCGTCTGCTGGCGCTGCTCGTGGCCTGGTGCTTCGGCGGCTTTATGGAGGGCATGGCCGGCTTTGGTACCCCCGCCGGCATGCTTGCGGGCCTGGGTTTTGAGGCCGTGCCCGCCGTGCTCATCTGCCTGCTTGCCAACGGCGTGCCTACGCCCTACGGCTCCATCGGTATCCCCACAGTATCCGTTGCCGACCTAGTGGGGCTGGATTCCCTGCACCTGGCCACCGTTCAGTTGGTGCAGCTCGCGCCGTTCTTTGTGGTGATGCCGCTGTTTATCGTGCTGGTCGCGGGCCGTGTTGCCGACGATCAGGGCAATGTTGCGAGCGTGGGCGAGCGCCTTCACGGCGTGGCCGGCGTGGCGTTGCTCTCCGGCGTGTCGTTTGTCGGCGCAGCTCTGGTCGTTGCCATGTTTGTGGGCCCCGAGCTGGCCGTGGTCGTAGGATCCATCGTTTCGCTCGCACTGACAGCTGTGCTTGCCATGCGCACCGAGAAGTCGGGACATCTGGATGCGCGCTTCCATATGAATATCGAGGCCGGCGAACAGCTCACCGCTAAGTCGGCGCTTTCGGCCTGGTCGTGCTTCATCCTGATCTTTGTGCTGCTGTTGGGTACCTCCAACCTGGTGCCCGACGTGCACGCCGCGCTCGCGCCGTTTGCGAGTCACGTGCAGGTGTATTGCGGCGAGAACCCCGGTACACTTACGTTTTCGTGGATCAACACGCCGGGCGTCTGGATTTTCCTGGCGGCGTTTGTCGGCGGTGCCATTCAGGGCGCATCGCCGCGCTTGATGGGCGAGGTGCTGGTCACGACCGTCAAGCAGATGATGCCGACGGTCATTACCATGCTTTCGGTGCTGGGTTGCGCCAAGGTGATGGGCTATGCCGGCATGATTTCGTCGATTAGCGCGTTTTGCATTGCGGTCGCTGGCGGTCTGTACCCGATTCTGGCTCCGTGGATCGGCGCGGTCGGTGCGTTCGTGACCGGTTCGGGCACGTCTTCGGGCATGTTGTTTGGTCCCATTCAGAGCCAGGCTGCCACCGCGCTGGGTGTGAGCGACTACTGGATGGTCGCGTTGAACGCCCTGGGCGTCGCCGCCGGTAAGATGATCTCGCCGCAGACGCTCGCGATTGGCCTGGCTGCCGTCCACGTGCGCGGCAAGGATGCTGAGCTCCTGGGCGCCGTCCTGCCCTACGCCGCCGGCATGCTGGTCCTGATGAGCGCCATAGCCATGCTCGGCCAAAACCTGCCGCTGTAGTCGGCACTTAGGGACGTTCCTTATGTGCCGGCACTTTGGGAACGTCCCTAAGTGCCGGTATCCGGGGACACTCCTTGAATGTTGCCTGTTCAAGAGTGTCCCCAATGACTAGGCCGCTTGCCTGCGATTTTTGACCGTTGGGCGGGCTTGCCGCCCTTGCCGCAAAAACGTTTTTGCATATCGGGTACAACGGGCTTTACGTGAGTAAAGTGCGTGCCGCGTCCACGTGTCGCGCTTTTAAAGGAGGCCCCATGCCTGGTGTTACCCCTGCAGAAGTTCTATCCAACTTTGGCATTACGCTGGTCGAAGATCCCGCCGAGAACCAGCCCCGCCTGCTGGTTGACCTGCCGGCAGCCGAGCTCGTCGAGCATGCGATTCGCCGCGAAGAGGGCCGTATGGCCTCCAACGGCGCACTCGTGATCGAGACGGGGGAGCGTACCGGACGTTCGCCCAACGACCGCTTTATCGTCGATACGCCCGACGTGCACGACAAGATTGCCTGGGGCGCCGTCAACCGCCCGCTGTCCGTCGAAAGCTACGAGGTCATCAAAGCCGGCATCGTCGACTATCTCAACGAGCGCGATGTGTTCGTCACCCGCGGCATGGCCGGCGCCGACCGCAACCACACGCGCCGTCTGCTCGTCGCCTGTGAGCGTGCCAGCCAGGCGCTCTTTATTAAGCAGATGCTCGCCCGCCCGCTCGCCCGCGAAATCGCGCGCACCGGCGAGCCGGACTTCTGCGTGCTCGCCGCGCCGGGCTACCAGTGCGATCCCGCCATCAAGGGCCTCAACTCCAGCGCTGCCGTGGTCATCAATTTCCAGGAGCGCGTGATTCTGGTCGCGGGCACCGGCTACTCCGGCGAGATCAAGAAGTCCATCTTCAGCGTCATGAATTACTTGCTGCCCGTCGAGGACGACGTTCTGCCTATGCATTGCTCGGCCAGCATGGATCCCGTCACGCACGAGACCGCGGTGTTCTTTGGCCTGTCGGGCACCGGCAAGACCACGCTTTCGGCCAACCCCACGCGCCTGCTGATCGGCGACGACGAGCACGGCTGGTCCGACATGGGCATCTTTAACGTCGAGGGCGGCTGCTACGCCAAGTGCGAGGGACTGGACGCGTTCCACGAGCCCGAGATCTTCAACGCCGTCCGCTTTGGCGCCATCTGCGAAAACGTGGTGCTCGACGAGAATCGCAAGCCTAACTACGACGACGTCTCGATCACGCACAACACGCGCGTGGCCTACCCCGTCGAGCATATCCCCAACGCGTGGACCAAGGGCATGGGCACCACTCCGAGCGTCGTGCTGTTCCTGACCTGCGACGCCTTTGGCGTGTTACCGCCCATCTCGCGCCTGACGGCCGACGCCGCCATGTATCACTTTGTGACGGGCTTTACGGCCAAGATCCCTGGCACCGAGGTCGGCGTCACCGAGCCCACGCCCACGTTCTCCTCGCTGTTTGGCGAGCCGTTTATGCCGCTCGATCCTATGGTCTACGCCAAGATGCTCGGCGAGCGTATCGCCGACGGTCGCACCCGCGTCTATCTGGTCAATACCGGCTGGATCGGCGGCGGCTATGGCGTGGGTCATCGCATCGAGCTGGCCTACACGCGCTCACTGGTCGCTCGCGCCCTCGACGGTACCATCGAGGACAGCGAGTTTGTGCACGACGACATCTTTAATGTCGACATTCCCACTACGTGCCACGATGTGCCCGACGGCATCCTGGTGCCGCGCCAGTACTGGCAGAGCACCGCGCGCTACGATGAGGCAGCGCATAACCTGGCGGTGATGTTCGAGGAGAACTTCGAGAAGAAGTACTCGCACCTGCCCGAGTCCGTCAAGGCCGCCGGCCCGCACGCCCAAGTGCCTGCCGAGGCCCGTCATCGCGGCCGCGGCCTGCTGGGACTCCGCCACTAGCGTCGCCTCAGACCCAAAACCACCACAAAGGGGACAGGCACCGTTGTGGTGGTTTTGCTTGGGCGGATGACTCGGGTTACAATACGCCTGGCATATCGCCCCCTTCTCCGGATGGGGGCAGCGTAAGCGCTCTTGTGGCGGCACCGTAGGACTTTGAAGGTGGCCGCTGTGAGGGCGCTTTTTGTTTAGGTGCCCTCGCTCGGGCGCACACAATGAAGGGAGAGCGTATGAAGAGTTTCGTTGCCGAGAATTCGTTTTGGGAGCTGTTTCCGCAGGCGGCGGTCGGCGTCGTGGTCGTAAAGGGCATGAAGCCCGCGGCGCAGATTTCCCAGGAGGACGTGGATGCGATTGCCGCGCTGCTTGACCGCGCCAACATCGATGCGGAGCGCCACCTGACAAGCGATACTATCAGCGAGAACGCGCCGGTTAAGGCCTGGCGTGACGCGTATCGGCTGTTCAAGACTAAAAAGGGCGCGCGTTGCTCAGTTGAGAACCTGCTCAAGCGCGTGCTCAAAGGCAAGCCGGTCGGCCACATCACGCCGGCGGTGGATATCTACAACACGATTTCGTTGACTTATGCGCTGCCCGTTGGCGGTGAGGATTTGCATGCTATTGAGGGCAATCTGCGCCTGGCGGTGACCGACGGCGGCGACGCGTTCTTGCCACTTGGCGAGGAGGCGGACGATCCGACGCTGCCTGGCGAGCTCGCCTACATCGATGATGCGGGCGCCGTGTGCCGTTGCTGGAACTGGCGCGACGGCGTTCGAACGGCTCTGTCCGACGATTCGGCCGATGCGTTCCTGGCGATTGAGTGCGTGGAACCCGAGCGGATGGGGGATTGCCAGGCCGCCATCGATCGCTTGGCCGAGCTGCTTGAGCGCTATCTGGGAGCGACGGTTGTCGTTAAGACGCTTGTAACCCGCGACAATCCCTGCGTGGAGCTGTAGCGGCGCCTAGAACCTATTGATGCCCCAAACCACCACAAAGGTGACTATCCCCTTTGTGGTGGTTTTTATGTTGATGGGTTAACAAATGGGATATTTGGGTATGGGTGTTGCCCTATGCGGCTAAGATGTTTACCCGTTAGCATCATGTAAGCGAAAGGCGGTCGTCACCATGCAGTGGAACGACGAGACACGTTTTGAGGACTTTGTCGGACTGATCAGCGGCCTCTACAAGGAGATTCAGCGCATCAAGACGTCCGAAGGTGCAAGGCTGGGCCTTAAGGGCTCCGACGTCATGTGCCTGTACTATCTTGAACGCAGCAAGGACGGCCTGACTGGCGCCGACCTCGCCCGCATGGCCGGCGTTACCCGAGCCGCCGTTTCGCGCACACTGGCACATCTGGAGGAGGGCGGCTACGTCGACGTCGACGATTCGGGTGATGCGGCCGTCAAGTACCGTGCCCCGGTGCGCCTGACTGCCCTGGGCGGTGAGAGCATGAGCGAGGCCGATCGCATCATTCGCGAAGTGCTCGACACCACCGGCAAGGCCATGGGTGTGGAGCAGCGCGAGCAGATGTATGCGTCGCTGCGTACGATTCTCAACACCTTGCGCGAGATCTAAGGCCGCCAAGGCATCTGCTTCCAATTAATAACTGCATAGTCCCGTTTGAGCGCGTATACCGTGCCGGGGCATTGCTGTCAAAATTCCCCGCGCGAGGTCCGCGCAAGAAAGGATTCGCTATGTCCATTCGTATTATTACCGATTCCGCGAGCGATATGACGCCGGCTGAGCATCCCGCTCTGCGTGTTCTGCCGCTGTCCGTCACCTTTGGCACCGATGTGTACATGGATGGCGTCGACATCGATCACCAGCGCTTTTACGAGATGCTCGTGGAGCGCGACGAGCTGCCCAAGACCGGCCAGGTCAACCCGTACGCGTTTTCGCAGGCGATTGCCGAGGCGCGTGAGGCCGGCGACGAGGCGGTGATTATTACCGTGGGCGCCAAGCTTTCGGGCACCAACCAGAGCGCCCGCACCGCACTTGCCGAGGCGCCGGGCGGCGACGTGTTCGTCGTGGACAGCAATAACGTCACCCTGGGCGAGCGCGTGCTGGTCGAGTATGCGCTGCGCCTGGTGGACGAGGGCCGTAGTGCGGCCCAGATCGCGGCAGCGGTCGAGGCCGTGCGCGACCGCGTGGTGGTTATCGGCCTGCTCGAGACGCTGGAGTACCTGGTGCGCGGCGGCCGTCTGTCTGCTGCGGCTGGCGCCGCATCGATATACTTCTTGAGCACCGCGTCCAAAAACGGTCGAAACCTGTTGAACCAGAAGGTCGAGCAGGCGGGCGGCGTCGACTTCTCCATGCCGCTGGCGCTCGGCTATACGGGCCTTTCGGACGCGGTGCTCAAGAAGTATATCGATGACAGTGCGGCGCTGTGGGCTGGCCACACCGAGGGCGAGCTGCCCGTCCACACTATCGGCGCCACCATCGGCACCCACGTAGGTCCCGGCGCCGTAGCCGTAGCCTTCTTCCAGCCCGCCAATTAACCGACTTGCCATAAACCACCACAAAGGGGACAGGCACCTTTGTGGTGGTTTATGCTTTTCCGGGTGGAAGGGAGTGAGCAATGGCGTCTGAGGGCTTTTTTGAGCGGGTGTACGAGGTGGTCGAGCAGATTCCCGAGGGGATGGTCGCCACGTACGGACAGGTGGCGCTGCTCGCCGGTCGTCCGCGAAGCGCGCGCTATGTGGGCTATGCGCTGCACAGCAATCCGCGCCCTGGTCTGATTCCCTGCCATCGTGTGGTGTTTGCCGATGGCCGTATTTGCGAGGGCTTTGCGTTTGGCGGCCCCGATGCTCAGCGTGAGCTCTTAACGGGGGAGGGCGTGACGTTTACCGATCCCATGCACGTCGACTTGGCCGCCTGTCGCTGGCCAGCAGGGCTCTAGCGGCTCTACCGTGGCTAAAACCACCACAAAGGTGCCTGTCCCCTTTGTGGTGGTTTTCCGTTGCAGGTTTACCGGAGCTAACTTATGGAGAAGGTATGGTGGGGTAGTTTCACACTAGAAAGTAAACCACGGCGAACTATATTGTATTCAGCAACGGAGCAGGCCATAGGCGATGAAAAAGCCTGCCCTGTTGAGTTTGATTCGCATTCCTCCCCTCTGTGCGATTCAACGGTGTACTTCGGGAACAGGCCCGCTGGCAACTAACTGCCAGCGGGCCTGTTCCTGTTTGTCGGGGGAGTGCAGCGGGCAGAGCCGAACCGGTCGGGCACCAAAAAAGGCGGACGCCGTAGCGCCCGCCCTAAAACAATCTAAAGCTCAAGCCAGCAGATCGGTCTAGTACACCATGCCCATGGCGTCCCGAACCTCGGCCAGGGTCTGCTCGGCGATCTCGTTGGCGCGGCGATTGCCCTCGTGCAGCACGTCCTTGACGTAATCCAGGTCGTTCTCGTAGCGCTGGCGACGCTCGCGGATCGGGGCGAAGTACTCGTTGACGGCCTCGGTCACGTACTTCTTGAGCTGGCCAGAGCCGCCCATGCCGATCTCCTCGGCAATCTCGACCTCGGAACGACCGGTGCAGATGGCAGCCGTCGAAAGCAGGCCGGATACGCCGGGGCGGTTCTCGGGATCAAACGTGATCATGCGCTCGGAGTCGGTCTGGCTCTTCTTGATGCGCTTGGCTGTCTCCTCGGCGGTCATCGAAATATTGATGGCGTTGCCGTAGCTCTTGCTCATCTTGCGACCGTCAAGGCCGGGCAGCAGCGGGGTCTCGGACAGAAGCGCGTCGACCTCGGGGAACACCTTGCCGTAACGGTTGTTAAACCGGCGTGCGATGGTGCGGGTGAGCTCGATGTGCGGCAGCTGGTCGCGACCGACCGGCACGACGTTGCCCTTGCAGAACAGGATGTCGCAGGCCTGATGCACCGGGTAGGTGAGCAGAAGGCCGGTGAGCTCGTGGCCCGAGGCCTCCATCTCGGCCTTGACCGTGGGGTTGCGCGCCAGCTCGGCCTCGGAGACCAGCGACAGGAACGGCAGCATGAGCTGGTTTGCGGCGGGCACGGCGGAGTGCGCGTAGATCATGGTCTTGTCGGGGTCGATGCCGCAGGCAAGGTAGTCCATGACCATGTTGTACACGTTGTCCTGGATATGCTCGGTGGTGTCGCGGTCGGTGATGACCTGGTAGTCGGCGATGAGCACGTTGGTCTTGGCGCCCATGTTCTGCAGTTCAACACGGCCCTTGAGGGTGCCAAAGTAGTGGCCCAGGTGCAGACGGCCGGTGGGGCGGTCGCCGGTGAGCATGGTGAACTTCTCGGGTGTCTTTGCCAGGCCCTCGCGAATGGCGTTGCTCTTTTGCAGCGCGACTTCGTAGCTGTTCTCGTTTGGCATGATTGCTCCTAACGTATGCGTACTGATCAAGATGATAACGCGTTTATTGAAAGGGGTAGGGCGTAAGTGGGTGAGGCACCGGTAGGGCGAGGGCTATGCGGCGATCGCGGCACGGTCGCGAGCGGCCAGCAGCA
>CABUBS010000051.1 GCA_902489855.1 uncultured Collinsella sp. | reverse complement strand
CATGCAGACGGGCATCGACGTGGCTGCGTATCGCCACGTGGCGCAGGTCGCGGGCTTTCCCGTCGTGGCGTCGGGCGGCATCTCGACGCTCGACGATATCCGCGCACTCGCCGCGGTGGGCGAGGACGCCATCGAGGGCGCCATTACCGGTCGCGCGCTCTACGAGGGCAACTTTACGCTGGCCCAGGCGCTGGCCGCCGCCCGAGGGGAGGAGTAGCCCATGCTTACCAAACGCGTGATTCCCTGCCTGGACGTCAAGGACGGCCGCGTGGTCAAGGGCGTCAACTTTGTGAGCCTGCGCGATGCTGGCGACCCGGTGGAGCTGGCGCGTGCCTACGACCGCGAGGGTGCGGACGAGGTCGTGTTTTTGGACATCACCGCGACGAGCGATAACCGCGCGACGACCATCGAGATGGCGGCGCACGCGGCCGAGGAACTCGCTATTCCCTATACCGTGGGCGGCGGCTTCCGCGACCTGGCGGGCATGCGTACCATGGTTGCGGCCGGTGCCGACAAGGTATCGCTCAACTCTGCCGCCGTGCGCGACCCGTCGCTGATCAGCCAAGCTGCCGCGGCGTTTGGCAGCCAGGCCGTGGTCGTGGCGATCGATGCCAAGCGCGTCGGCCTGCCTGAGCAGCCGGATGCCGACAAGTGGGAGGTTTTTACCGCAGGAGGCCGCAACGCCACGGGTATCGATGCGGTGGCATGGGCCGAGGAGGCGGCTCGTCGCGGCGCCGGCGAGATCTTGCTCACCAGCATGGACCGCGACGGCACCAAGGCCGGCTTTGACCTGGCGCTCACCCGCGCCGTGGCGCGCGCGGTGCCAATCCCCGTCATCGCGAGCGGCGGCGTGGGCACGCTCGAGCATTTTGCCGAGGGCGTGATCGAGGGCGAAGCCGACGCCGTGCTGGCGGCCAGCGTCTTTCACTTTGGAACTTTCAGCATTCGCCAGGTGAAGGAGTACATGGCATCTCAAGGTATTCCCATGAGATTGGATTTCTAGCGCTGCGGCTTGCCCAGGCACCCGACCTTCCGGCTCCAACCCTCCTTGCGTACTTAAGTACGCGTCGTCGGGCTTGTCGCTCGGAATCTCGGGCACCTGGGCAACCCTCGCCGACCTGTGGGGCTTACTGTTATTACTTGGGAGAAATGATGACTGAGGTAGTAGAAGCGGCTGATCTTAAATACGATGCCCGCGGGCTGATTCCTTGTGTGGTTCAGCAGTATGACACCGGTGAGGTGCTTATGGTTGCTTGGATGAACGAGGAGTCGGTGGGGCTTACGCTTAAGACCGGGACTACGTGGTTTTGGAGCCGCAGTCGCCAGGAGCTCTGGAACAAGGGCGCGACGAGCGGCAACATGCAGGAGGTCAAGGAACTCTGGGCCGACTGCGATAGCGATACGCTGCTGGTCAAGGTGGACTCGCCGGGTCCTGCCTGCCATACCGGCAACCGTACCTGCTTCTTTAAGAAACTCGCGTAGGGCGGGTGCTCGACCAGGCGCTTGGCCAACCAGAAAGGATTGAACCATGGGTGTGCGCACCGCAAATGTTCAGGATGGAAATATCGGAGAGACGCTGACGGGGCTGGCCGAGGTGATTCATGGCCGTCGTGACGCGTCGCCACAGGAGAGCTATACCGCGCGTCTGCTGACCGACGTGGAGGATGAGCTGCTCAAGAAGCTTGCCGAGGAGGCGAGCGAGGTGATCATGGCCTGCAAGGACAACGATCACGACCACATTCGCTATGAGGCCGGCGACCTGATCTACCACCTGCTCGTGACGCTCGAGCGCTACGGCATCACCCTCGATGAACTGGCCGGTGAACTCAACGCCCGCCGCCACTAGTCGTTTAAGAACGTCCAGCGACTAGTCTTAGGCGAGGGGCGTGGACTCCCATTCTCCGGTGGCGTGGGGGATGTCGAAGGTTCGGTAGCCACAGTCGTAGGCGTGTGCCTGGGCCTCACGGATGTTCCAGCAAATGTCGCAGGCGCGGTGTGCGTCCGAGCCAAAAGTGATTGGGACCTCGGCGTGGGCGAAGCAACGCAACAACCCGGTCGCGGGATAGTAGTCGTCGAGGCCCTTGCGCGGCGCGGCGGTCGAAACCTCAACGCGGCGGCCTGTATCGTGTGCGCACTCTGCCATCTGCTCCCAAAACGGTGCCGGATCAAAATCGGGCGCAAAGCCCTCCTTCGAAAAGCGCATGACCAGGTCGGGATGAGCCATTACATCAAAGTTGAGCGGGCTCTCGCAGGCGCGGCACCAGTCGTCGACGTAGCGCTCCCACACGCCGCGTACCCCCAGGTTTTCCCAAACGTGCAGGTTGGTGTCGTCATCGATCCAACCGCAAAGGGAATCGGGTGTATCGGGTCGAGCGACGTTTTCCGTTCCCGCCGTACCCGCGGCACCGGCCATGATATCGCCGGGGTCGCCAATCCAATGCACACTGCCCAGGCGCACGACGGCGCCCTGGGACCAGCGCTCAACCAAAGGCTCGCAGCCCTCGTACCAATCGCATTCAAAGCCATAGATAAGCTCGAGCTCCGGCGCGATTTGCGCGGCAAGCCTGCAGGCGTCCTCAAATGCCAGACGATGCGCCGTCAGGTCGCCCTCGACAACCTGCACTTCGCAGTTGGCGTCCATGCTGGCGGGCAGGGTGAGGTGGTCAGTCGAGACCATGACGCGGCAGCCGGCCGCAGCGGCGGCGCGGACGTTGTCCTCAAACGAGGCATGGCCATCCGAAAACGAGGTATGAGTATGGCAATCGATCAGCGGGCAAGCAGACATGGTGACTCCTTTGCATTCGGCGAATCCGCTCCATTGTAATGGCGCAGCTCTCAACGCGCCGGGCACGCCGGGGGTCGAAATCGATTGGAAAGGCTGCGCGACGCATGAGGTTTGTCGCGCGGCATCGGCCCGGCTCCAAAACATGTACATCAGCCTCCAAAACCGACAAAAAATGACATGTTTGGAGGCTGATGTACATGTTTGAGGCGAGGGCGAGGGGCGGGGAGGCGCGTGCCGGCGTCGGCGATTACTTGCTTCGTGCCGCCGCGCGTTTGGCCTGCACCGTTACCATTGCGTGCCGTACGGCGGTGATGGGGCGATAGCGGATCATACGCGGTCCCGACCAGCGCATGACCTCGCGGATCTTCTCGCGCATGGCAGGCCGGTAACAATGCGAAGGACAGGCCGAGCAAAATGTCTTGGTGCCCATGTGCGGGCAGTGCTCAATGCGTGCGACGGCGTATTTCTGCAGCTCGGCGCATTCGGGACAGAGGGTGATGGCCCGGAATCCGAGCTTCACGCGCTCGGGTGCATCGCCGCTGGCAGCCTGCTCGCCCGCATGCCCGCCGCCATGATGCCCACGGCACCACAGCGCAATCATTTGCGACACCATTTGGGCCTCGCGCTCACGTTTGCGTACTAGCTCCGGTGTGTCGACCGCGCGCGCCATTAGCTCAGCCTCCCGTGTTCGACCGAAAGTGAGCAGTCGGCAAAAGCGCAGGTGCTGTCGCGGTGACTGACGAGCACGATAGTCTTGCCGCGGCGCTTGAGCTCGTCGACGGCCTTCATCACGGACGCCTCGTTGAGTGCGTCGAGGGCGCTGGTGGGCTCGTCGAGCAAAATGAAAGGCGCGTCGTTGAGGAAGATGCGTGCAAGTCCGATGCGCTGGCGCTCACCGCCCGACAGCGAGTCGCCCAGCTCGGCAACCGGTGTGTCGAGGCCTTGCGGCAGGCGGTCGATGAGGGCGGTGAGCGAAGCGGAGCGGCAGGCATCGAGCAGCTCGGCGTCGGTGGCGTCGGCGCGTGCGACCAGCAGGTTCTCGCGTACGGTTCCGCAGAACAGATGCGTGTCCTGCGTCATGTAAGCCTCGTTGTCGCGCAAGCTCGCCGTGTTGATACGGCGGGCGTCGACATCGCTTACCGCGATGGTGCCGTCGGTGGGGTCCCAAAAGCGCATGAGCAGCTTGAGCAGCGTCGACTTGCCCGATCCCGAACGTCCCGTGATGCAGGTCATGGTGCCGGGTTCAAAAGTGCAGGTCACGTCGTCGAGAATAAGTCCGGCGGCTACTGCGCCTGCATCGCCCGCAGAGTTCGCGCCATGTCCTCCCGCATAGCTAAAGCGCACGTGCTCGGCTGCCGCGCCGGCAAAGTCGACATCTTGGCCATTGGTGACTTCGGCACACTGAGGTTGCTCGTCGAGCAGGTCGAGCACGCGCGCGCCCGAGGCGAGCGTCTCTTGCAGGGAGGCGCCCAGACGGCTCACGGCCATCACCGATCCAAAAGACGAAACAAAGGTAAAGACGGCGACAAACGCAGCGGCCATATCGATCGCACCTGCGGCCACCAACTGCAGCGCGCGCCCGAGCATCGTCAGGTTGGCGATAAGAATGAGCGCGTCGGCCACTGCCTCGCTCGCGGCTTGGCGACGCTTGAGGCGGGCGTCGACGGCACCGACCTGATCGGTTAGCTTGCTCAGCGTGTGGCTGCGATCGCTGCCGCCGGCAAATTGGATGGTCTCGCCTGCTCCGCGCAAGCTATCGAGAACATAGGCGCCCAGCTTGCCTGCGCCCTCGCGGCTCTGTCGGCCGGCGGCGCCACATGCCTTAGACGAAACCAGCGGCAGCAGCACGCCCAGGCATAGGTAGCTCGCCAGTGCGATACCTGCGAGCTCGGGGCTCACAGCCAGCAAAAAGGCCTCGAATACGACGGTGCAGACCAAGGCGATGGCGATAGGCGAGATGGTGTGTGCGTAGAACACCTCGAGCAGCTCGATATCCGAGGTGACGAGGCTCACGAGCTCGCCCTTGCCGCGGCCCTCGAGCTTGGCGGGAGCCAGCTGGCGCAGGGCGCCAAAGACCAGGTCGCGGACGTGTGCGAGCAGGCGGAACGCGATGTAGTGGTTGCAGAGCTGCTCACCGTAATGGAGCGGCCCGCGTGCGATGCCGCAGACGGCGCAGGCCACGCATGCCGCGACAAGGCCAAACCCCAGGGCGTTGTGGCCCAGGGCGGCCATAAGGCCAAAGGCGCCAAACGTCGGAACAAACGCGGCGGTAAGCATGCCAATGCTGCCCAGCGCGACGGCCAGAGCAAGCCAGCCGGCAAGCGGGCGCACGAGTCCCATCATGCGCCACATGATGGACGGTGCCGAGCGACGGGCGGGCTTGGCAGCCGATACCGCGGTGGGAGACGCTCCGACAGCCGTGCCGGCATCGTCGGCATTCTCAACCGCATCCTCGGCGTTCGCGCTCATATCTTCAGCGCCCTCATCGTCGGCATATGCATATGCCGAGAGCTGTTTCTGGCTATTCCACATGCGTGCATAGACGCCCGCGTCCGACAGGAGCTCGTCATGGGTGCCGCGCTCGGCAATGCGACCGCGCTTCAGCACCAGAATCTGGTCGGCGTTCACAATCGTTGACAGGCGATGCGCCACCACGATCACGGTGTGCTCGCCGACAAGCGATGCGATGACCTCGCCAATCGCGGCTTCGCTCGCGGCGTCGACGTTGCTCGTGGCCTCGTCAAACACATAGATGGGGGAGTCGTGCAGCAGGGCGCGGGCCATGCACACGCGCTGGCGCTGACCGCCCGAAAGGTTGGTGCCGCCCTCGTTAATCACCATGTCGAGCCCGCCGTTGGCCTGCACAAAGGCCGCCACGCGCGTGCGGTCGAGCGCGCGCAAGAGCTCGGTATCGGTGGCGTTGGGCTGGGCGAGCAGCAGGTTGTCGCGCAGGGTACCGGCAAACAGGTAACCGTTGGTGGGTACCAGCGTGACGGCACGCATGAGCGAGGCGGCCGTGGCATCGCGCAACTCAACACCGCCAATGCGCACGCTGCCGCGGTAGGCCTCCTTGCGGCCCGAGATAATGCCCGCGAGCGTTGACTTGCCGCCGCCGCTCTCGCCAACGAGTGCCACAAGTGAGCCGCGTGCGATGGTGGCGCGGGCTTGATCCAGCACGGTGCGGTTGCCGTAGGCATAGCTCACGTCGGAAAGCTCGATATCACCGCGGCCGTCAAGCTCAACGTCGCCGCGCTCGGGCTCGGGTGTATCCAGGATGCCAAACATGCGGCGTGAGGCCGCCATGCCGTTCATGGCCGTGTGAAACAGCGAACCCAAGCGTCGCATGGGCAAAAAGAACTCCTGCGACAAAAAGACGATGAGGAAGGCGGCTTCAAAGCCGACCTTGCCGCTGGCGAGCTGCACCACCGCCACGATAATACCGAGCGCGGCGCCCATATAGACGACCAGGTCCATTACGCAGATGGAGCGCAGCTGCATTACCAGCAGGCGCATGGTAGCCACGCGAAAGCGCTCGGACTCGGCATTGATGCGTTTGTGCCAGTCGCGATCGGCCTGGTACACCTTAAGGGTGGTGAGGCCTTGGACGGCCTCCAGGAACATACCGCCCAGGTCGACGTAGCTGCCCCAGTACTCGGAACCAATCTTTTTGGCGTTGCGCATGACCATCATGATGGAGACGGGGATGACCGGAACGCACGCGAGCAGCAGCGCGGCGGGAAGTCCCGCTTGGCCTGCGAGCAGCACGAACAGCGTGATGGGTGCCAAGGCAGAAAAAAAGAGCTGCGGCAGGTAGCCGCCAAAGTACACCTGGAGTTGCGTGGCGCCCTCGACGCTGGTCTGTACGGCCTCGGCGGTGGGGACGGTCTCGGTGTAGGACGGGCCCAGCGCGGTGAGCTTGTCGTAGACGAGCGAACGCACGCGGCGAACGGCCTCGAAGGCGGCCTTGTCGCCGGAGCGCTGCGCCAGATAGATGGCAGCGGTGCGCACGATGATGGCGGCGGCGAGCGGCAGGGTGGCTTTTGTGAGCGCGTCGACGGCGAGCACGGCGGAAAGACCGTCCGTGACGATGCCGCCCAAGATGCGTGCAAGCACCCACATCACCGTGATGTTTGCCATGAGCGCGATCCACTTAAACAGGACGCTTGCCATAATGTAGGGCGTTGCCTGCGGAACCAGGGAGAAGAGCCGCTTCTCGAACATGAAACCTCCTATGCCGTAACGGTGCCGGGCGGGGTTCTTGGCAGCCGCTTAGTTAGCCAAATGCAACTAGAGTAACATCGTGCAGCGGGTAGGTATGCCGAGGGTAATTTTTAGCCGATGAACTGCGTAGAAAGTTCAAAATTGTTAAGTGCGGCGAACTTTGTGGTGGACGGAGTGCGGGCGCAATTTTGATCGTGTGTGGCCCCGCTCCAAAACGTGTACGTCAGCCTCCAAAACCGACAAAAATGACATGTTTGGCGGCTGATGTACACGTTTGGATGGGGGCGAGGACGACGGCGGGCGAAAGTCACGCCTGTGCCACGTCCGATGTGCTAGCGTTTGGGTGAATAAAACGAGCCCGTGCGGAAAGGATCCGGACCGTATGCAACGTGGAAGTACATCTCCGCTGTCTCGCGAGACCGATGCGCCTGAAACTATCGTCAAGCTGGAGTGCGACATCGATGACGCGTCGCCCGAGGTGCTCGCCTACGCCGCCGACCGCCTGCGCGAGGCCGGCGCCCGCGAGGTGCACTGGCTGCCCCTCTACTGCAAAAAGGGCCGCCCCGGATGGCAGTTGCAGGTGATCTGCTCGCACGAGGATATCGAGCGCCTACAGACGATTATCTTTTTGGAAACCACGACCAACGGCATTCGTCGCCAAGTCATGGAGCGTGTTTGCTTGCCACGTCGCTTTGAGCAGGTGGCGACGCCTTGGGGCGAGGTGTCCGTCAAGGTGGCGACCCTGCCCGACGGCAGCGAGCGCGCGGCTCCCGAGTACGAAGACTGCGCCCGTCTCGCCCGCGCGCACAACGTGCCGCTCCAGCGCGTGATGCAGGCGGCTCAGAGCGCGGCGCTTCGATTTGAGTAACGCGGCCGGTGGCACGCCGCGCCCAGCCCCATCAAACCCACCCGAAAGGACCACCATGAAATACCTCATCGCTTCCGACATCCACGGCTCGGCATACTGGGCCGAGCGCCTGGTCGCCGCCATCGAGTCCGAGCAGCCCGAGCGCATCGTCCTGCTGGGCGACCTGCTCTATCACGGTCCGCGCAACGACCTGCCGCGCGACTATGCTCCCAAGCGCGTGATTCCGCTGCTCAACGCCCTGGCCGACCGCATCATCGCGGTGCGTGGCAACTGCGACGCCGAGGTCGACCAGATGGTGCTCGGCTTTCCCGTCATGGCCGACTACGCCACGCTGTTCGACGAGACCGGCCGCGAGCTGTTCCTGACGCACGGCCATGTCTTTGGCGCCGGCATGCACAACAGCGTCGACCACGCGCCCGCGTTGCCCGGGGGCTCCGCGCTCGTCTACGGCCATACGCACATCAAGGTCAACGAGGAAAGCGAGGCGCACCCGGGCCTGTGGCTCTTCAACCCCGGTAGCGTGAGCATCCCCAAGGACGGCTCGCACAGCTACGGCATCTACGAGGGCGGCGCGTTCCGCCACGTGGTCATGGAGGAGGAGTAGCCATGGCGCAGCACATGGCTCAGCAAAATGCCGAGGGCTCGCGCGATCTGTCCACGCTGGTCGACGCGTCGGCCGAGCTGCAGCATCTGGTGCAGACCGTCTGGCGTCTGCGTCAGCCCGATGGCTGCCCGTGGGACCGTGAGCAGACGCACCGCAGCATTGGCAAGAACATGATCGAGGAGGCCTACGAAGCGCTCGACTGCATCGAGGCGGACGACGCGGTTCACCTACGCGAGGAGCTGGGCGACGTGCTCATGCAGGTCGTGCTGCATGCGCAGATTGCTGCCGACGCCGGCGAGTTTACGCTGGCCGACGTGGCGCGCGATATCGACGCCAAGCTCATTCGCCGTCATCCGCACGTGTTTGGCGATGTGGATGCCGACAGCTCCGACGAGGTACTCAAGATTTGGGACGAGGTCAAGCTTGCCGAGAGGGCTGCCAAGGACAAGGCCGTGGCGGCAGGCGAGGCTGCGCCCGAGGGCCTGCTCGACGGCGTGCCCACGCATCTACCGGCGCTGATGCAGGCTCAGAAGGTGTCGCGCAAAGCGGCTGCCGTGGGCTTTGAGTGGGAGACGGTCCAGGATGTGTGGGACGAGGTCGCCGAGGAGCGTGCCGAGTTTGAGGCCGAGGCTCCTGGCTCGCCCGAGCGCGAAATGGAGTTTGGCGATCTGCTCTTTGCCCTGGTCAACGTCGCGCGCAAGGAGGGTATCGACGCCGAGAGCGCCCTGCGTGCCAGCACAGCAAAGTTCCGCCGCCGCTGGGCCGCGATGGAGCAGATGGCGGCCGATGCCCACGTGGATCTGACCGAGCTCTCGACCCACGGCCTCAACGACCTGTGGGATGCCGCAAAGGCGGAGGAGTAAGACTGCGGGAACGACGGGCTGACGCGCCTCATCGTTCCCGCTAAATTTTTCGAAAATCAAGTGTATCCCTCGGCTAACTTAGGGCATAATGCAAAAAGTGCGACATGGCTAACTTACGGAGGCGCACCGATGGTGCACGGTCAGCCGGTCGCTTGCATCCACTACGTTTCCAAGTGAGAGGGAGACAACATGAGCGATATTATGGACGTCTACGGTCGCGAGGTACTCGACAGCCGCGGCAATCCCACCGTCGAGGTCGAGGTCGTGCTCGAGGACGGCAGCTTTGGCCGCGCAATGGTGCCTTCGGGTGCTTCGACCGGCGCCTTTGAGGCCTGCGAGCTACGCGATGGCGACAAGGGCCGCTACCTGGGCAAGGGTGTTTTGCAGGCCGTCGAGCACGTCAACAACGAGTGCGCTAACGCCGTCGTGGGCCTCGACGCCTTCGACCAGCGCGCCGTCGATGCCGCGCTGATTGCCGCGGACGGTACCCCCAACAAGACCAAGCTCGGTGCCAACGCCATCCTGGGCGTGTCGCTGGCCGTCGCCCGCGCCGCTGCCGAGTCGGCGGGCCTGTCACTGTACCAGTACCTGGGCGGCGTCAACGCCCATCTGCTGCCCACGCCCATGATGAACATCCTCAACGGCGGCGTGCATGCCGACAATAACGTCGACTTCCAGGAGTTCATGATCATGCCGGTGGGCGCCCCGAGTTTTGCAGAGGGCCTGCGTTGGTGCGCCGAGGTCTACCACACCCTCAAGGGCGTGCTGCACGAGGCCGGCCTGGGCGGCGGCGTGGGCGACGAGGGCGGCTTTGCCCCCAACCTTAAGACCAATGCCGAGCCGTTCGAGTACATCACCAAGGCCGTCGAGAAGGCTGGCTTTAAGCCCGGCGTCGACTTTATGTACGCCATGGATCCGGCGTCCACCGAGTTCTACAACGCTGAGACCGGTATGTACGAGCTCAAGGGCGAGGGCGTTGAGTACACGAGCGCCCAGATGGTCGATTACTGGGAGAAGCTCGTCGACACGTATCCCATCATCTCCATCGAGGACGGCATGGCCGAGGAGGACTGGGACGGCTGGGTCGAGCTTACCCGCCGCATTGGCAATAAGGTGCAGCTCGTAGGCGACGACCTGTTCGTCACCAACACCGAGCGCCTCAAGAAGGGCATCGAGCTTGGTGCCGCCAACGCGATCCTGGTCAAGGTCAACCAGATCGGTACGCTCACCGAGTCGCTCGAGGCCATCGAGACCGCCAAGGAGGCCGGCTACGCCTGCATCGTGAGTCACCGCTCCGGCGAGACCGAGGACTCCACGATCGCCGACCTGGTCGTGGGCGTCAACGCCGGCCAGATCAAGTCGGGCGCCCCGTGCCGCAGCGATCGCATCGCCAAGTACAACCAGCTCATCCGCATCGAGGACGAGCTCGAGGGCAGTGCGCGCTACGCCGGCAAGGCCGCGTTCTACAACATTCGCTAGGCACGCGGAGGTCGCGGGGGCGGGGAAGACTCGGATTTGCCTTGCTCCAGCCGGGCGCTGTTGAGCACCATTGGGCGCTGGGCCATATGACTCAGCGCCTTTTTTATGTCGAGCAAAGGCTGGCGAAGGCGGCGCGGGCGCTCGTGCTATAACTAGAATACTTAGCGCAAACAAACCTCAACCGCACAAGGCGCACATGGATCAGATTTACGACAACAGGTACTATTCCGCCGGTTCGCGTGAGCCGTCGCCTCGCCGTGCGCGCACGGTGCAGCTCGGTGGGTCCGCCTACGCCGGCGCCGACCGCTCCACGCAGCGCCCGACAAGTACCTCACACTCCCGTGCTCAAGTGAATACGTCGACGGACCGCCCGCTACGTTCGGTGCGCCCGGCGCACTCGGAGCATGCTCAGCGTTCCTCGGCTCAAACGCATGAAAAGCCGAGTAGGCCCTCGAACCGTCTTTCGGGCTCGGACTTCATGCATTACGCCAACGATAACGCGGTGGTCAAGGCAATCTACGACTTTACCCACGGTCCCCAGCGGGGGCTGTTTGTTGGCATTGTCGTCGCCCTGGCGCTTGTGAGCCTGTATTTCCCCGTGCGCGACCTGTATGTGGCAAAACGCTCGAGCGACATCTTGGCCAAGCAGGTCGAGATTCGCGAGCAATATAACGACGACCTGCAAAAAAGCGTCGACAAGCTGTTCTCGGAGGAGGGTATCAAGGACGCGGCATCCGAGGACCTGGGCCTGGTGATGCCCGGCGAGAAGAGGATTGAAGTGCAGGGCCTGGACGACGATTCGGATGCCTCGTCGAGCAAAAAGTCCTCAAACGCCAAGAAGGCCAGCGAAGTGGCCAAGGAAATCGAAGAAGTCGGTAAGGACGCGCCGTGGTACATCCAAGCGCTCGACATGCTGTTTGGGTTTAACGGCGTCGAGGGTCAGACGGTCGTGTCCAACGGCAAATAGCGCCCGGAGGGGAGCTTGCAATGACAAATTGCAAACGCTATAAGGTGGCCGCGATCGACCTGGGAACGGTGTCGTCGCGACTGGTGTTGGCCCAGGTCGAGGGCGGGGCAATCGTGGAATCGTCCAAGCATACCGAGATTACCGATCTGGGTGAGGGCGTGGACGCGACGGGCCGCTTTTGCGAGGCGGCCGTTGAGCGCGTGCTCGCTGCGTGCCGCATGTTTGTGGACGAGGCTCGTGCCTTTGGGGCCGCGTGCATCTGCACCACCTGCACGAGCGCCGCGCGTGATGCGTCCAACGCAGCACTGCTGCTGGACGGCCTGCGCGATCTGGGGCTTGAGCCACAGGTGATTCCGGGCGAGGTCGAGGCACGCCTGACGTTTTTTGGCGTGGCGCACGACTTTGCCGGCGAGCGCATCATTGTTGCCGATTCGGGCGGCGGATCCACGGAGCTCGCGACGGGCGTCTATGCGCCGGAGCGTGGCGTCTTTGCGCTAGAAGGGACGCGCTCGCTGGACATTGGCTGCCGCCGCGTGACGTGAACAAAGCTCG